>JANLWM010000063.1:0-5095 GCA_031364525.1 Chloroflexota bacterium
GGAAGCAAGCGTGCTCCTGCTCGATGAGCCGACGGCGCACCTTGATCCATCCCATCAACGTGGCGTCCTGCTTCGAGTGGCCGAGCTCGCGCGCACCCGTCATGTGGTCACCTTCGCCGTGCTCCACGATCTCAACCTCGCGGCACTCGCGGACCGGGTCGTCGTCCTCGATGACGGTTCGGTCGTGGCTGATGGTCCTCCCGCGATGGCCCTCGCCGGTGAGGTCGTCAGGCGCGTCTTTGGTGATGGCCTGGTCGTCAGCCAGCTTGGCGGACGAACGGTCGTTCTTCCGACATGACCTAGAAATGTGTTGACCCCTGACAACTGGCGCTCCTAGCATCACATCAGCGGGCGTCTTGGCGTTACGAGAACGACACATTGACGTGGCGTGATGAAGGGGTACCGACCGCCGTGTTCCGCAGACTCTGCATTGCGGCCATCCTCCTCGGCCTCATGGGAGGGGTCGCGCCCGCGCGCGCCGCGCAGGCCGCGGACCTCGCGGAGGCCTCGAGTGGGACGGTCGGCCCGGCCACCCCTCCGCAGGCTGCGGTGCCGTGCACCGATACGGTCGAGCCGGGGGTCCCCCCGGTCGCGGCAACGACGGGCGTCGCCGGGGCGCATGCCGCGCTCTACGCGCGCAGCGGTTTCCCGACGCTCTGCCCCGGCGGAAGCACGACGGTCACCATCGCGTTCCTCAACACCGGATCCATTGGCTGGTACGGCAACGCCGCGCTCGGGACGTGGGGTCCCGAGCCCGGTCAGGACCGCGTGAGCGCGCTCGGCGGCGACGGGTCCGGTGGGTCACCCGCGACGAGCTGGTCGCGCGCCAATCGGCCGGGCATCCAGTCGATGCCGTACATCGGACCCGGTCAGGTCATGTGGTTCCAGTTCGCGGTGCAGGCGCCCGCGACGCCTGGCGTGTACAAGCTCGGCCTGCGCCCGCTCCTTGAAGGTCAGCAGTGGCTTGAGGATCCGAACCTCACGTTCACCGTGGCGGTGAAGCAGGACGATCAGCACGTGCCCGCCTTGCCGGGCGCCATCGTTCCGCCAGCGCCGAGGACCTACCTCCCCGCAACGCTCGCCGACGGCTCTCGCGTGATCCGGGTGCCATCGCTGATGTATCACTACGTCAGCTGGCTGCCGGCCACCGATGCGAACATGGCGCTCCGCAAGGATCTCACCGTGAGCCCGACGGACTTCGAGGCGATGCTCATCTACCTCAGGGACAACGGCTACCGCACGATCACGACGAAGGATCTCTGGTGGTCGCTCGATCAGAGTGCCGCGTTGCCGGCGAAGCCGGTGATGCTCACCTTCGACGACGGCTACGCCGACGCGTACAGCGTCGTCATGCCGCTGCTCAAGGCATACGGGATGACCGGCACGTTCTTCGTGACGGTGAACCTCGTCGATCGTCCGGGCTACATCAGTCGCGATCAGGTGCGCGCGCTCGCCGACGCCGGCATGGACGTCGAGTCACACGCGATGGATCACGTCAGCATGATGAAGCCGCTCAATGACCAGATCTATCAGATGTGCCGCGCGCGGGACTTCCTCTCGCTGTGGACCGGCACGGACGTCCGGCACTTCGCGTATCCGTCCGGCGACTACAACGGTCTCTCCGGCACGGCACTCGAGCGCTGCGGCTACCTCTCCGGCTACAAGAAGGCCGGCGGCGCGGTCCAGACCTCGAATGCCATGTACCTGCTCCAGCGAGCCCGGGTCCACGGCGGGTCCGGCCTCGGCGCACTGCTCCTCGCGCTCCAGCAGTAGCCTCGGGGCGTGAGCCTCGATCTCCGCATCATCGGCGGCTCCGTCATCGACGGGACCGGCACGCCTGCCCGCCGTGCCGATGTCGGCGTGCGCGGCGGTCGCATCGAGATCGTCGGCGACCTTCGCGCAGCGACCGCCAGCGAGACGATCGACGCCGGCGGCCACGTCGTGGCACCGGGCTTCGTCGACAGCCACACCCACGGCGACGTGGTCTGGTCGCTCCCGGACGAGCACCTCGATGTGAAGACGGCCGAGCTGCGGCAGGGGGTGACGACCGAGGTCACCGGCAACTGCGGGTTCAGTCCGTTCCCCGCGGACGGGCCGCACGCCGATCAGGTGACCGCGCTCATGGGCTCGCTCCTCGGCTCGGCGGCGAGCGCCTGGACCGACCTGCGCGCGTTCCGCGAGTCGGCGACCCGGATGTACGCGAACATCGCGCCGCTCGTCGGCCACGGAAGCATCCGCGCCGCTGTCCTCGGATTCGCCGATCGGGCACCCGATGCTGCGGAGCTTCGCGCGATGGTCGGCCTCGCCGAGCGCGCGCTCGCCGAGGGTGCGGTCGGACTGTCGAGCGGTCTTGTGTACGCGCCCGGTCTCTACGCGCGGACGGAAGAGCTCATCGCGGTCGCTCGAGCGCTTCGGGGCACCGGCCGACCGTACGTGACGCACATGCGCGGCGAGACGGACATGGTCGCCGACTCGGTGCGTGAGGCGATCCGGATCGGGCGCGACGCCGGCGTGCCGGTGCACATCTCTCACCACAAGACCTCAGGCAAGGAGAACTGGGGCCGCACCGCCGAGACGCTCGCGATCATCGACGCCGCGCGGGCCGAAGGCCTCGACGTCACGATCGATGTCTACCCATACACCGCGGGCAGCACGCTGCTCCATTCGATCCTTCCGCCCTGGGCTCTCGCCGACGGCATCGATGCGATGGTCGCGCGGCTCGGCGATCGCGCGGCCCGCGACCGGATCGCGCGTGACTTCCGTGATGGCCTGCCCGGCTGGCAGAACCAGCAGCGTGCCGCGGGGTGGGAGGGCATCGTGATCGCGAGCTGCGCCGGCCGGCCGGAGCTCGAGGGCCGTCGCGCGACCGAGCTCGGTACGGATCCGGGGGAAGCCGTCTTCGACCTCATCGCGGCGGAGCACGGGCGGATCACGATGATCTCGCACACCATGCGCGAGGACGATGTCGAGCGGGTCATCGGGCATCAAGCGTCGATGATCGGATCCGATGCGATCCCGCTGCCGGGCAAGCCGCACCCGCGTCTGGCCGGCACGTTCGCCCGGATCCTCGGTCACTACGTGCGCGAGCGGGCGATCCTCGATCTGCCGACGGCCGTTCGGAAGATGACCGCGCTCCCTGCGGCGCGGTTCGGACTCACGGATCGCGGGTTGCTCCAACCCGGGAAGGTCGCCGACCTCGTGGTCTTCGATCCCGCGACCGTGCTCGATCGCGCGACCTACGAGCAGCCGCTGCTCACCCCCGTCGGCGTGCGGCTCGTCGTCGTCAACGGGCGGGTCGCGGTGCGTGACGGGCACGTGGCGGAGCCGGCCGGAGCGATGCTCTAGAGGCGGCGGCTCGCCCCGCGCGTCTCTTCATCCGGCTCGAGCTCGGCGGGCAGCTCGACCGGCGCGGTCCAGCCCCAGTCCCACCTCGCGAGCACGTCCAGGAGTTCGTGGCTCGTGAGGTCGAGCGCGATCGGCGTGACGCTGATCTTTCCGTCACGCATCGCCGCGACATCGGTGCCCGGCTCCGCGTCATCCCCGACCGCCGGGCCGCCGACCCAGTAATACGGGTTGCCGTACGGGTCGAGCCGCTCCACCAGCTGGTCGCGGTAATTGCGCTTGCCCAGGCGCGTGACTTCCACCCCGGCGATGCGCTCGCGCGGCAGGTGCGGGATGTTCACGTTGAGGAGCGCGTCATGGATGAAGCCCTTCTCGAGGATGTTCTTCGCGAGCAGCGCGGTGAACTCGCTCGCGACCGAGAAGTCGGTATTCGCGCCGAACGCGCCGATCGAGACGGCGATGGACGGGATGTTCGAGAGCAGTCCCTCCATCGCGGCCGCAACGGTGCCCGAGTAGGTGATGTCATCCCCGAGGTTCGCACCACGATTGATCCCGCTCACGATGAGATCGGGCTTTTGCTTGAGGAAGCCCAGCACCGCGAGCCGCACGCAGTCGGTCGGCGAGCCGTCGGTCATGTACGCCGGCTGTCCGGTCCGCAGCACGGTCGGACGGCATCGCAGCGGCCGGAACAGCGTGATGCTGTGGCTGGCACCGCTCCAGTTCCGCTCCGGTGCGATGACGTCGACCTCACCGAATGCCGATAGGGCGTCGTGCAGCGCGCCGAGCGCGTCGCTCTCGATGCCGTCGTCGTTCGTGACGAGGATGTGCTTGGTCACTTCGCCGTCTCGGTCGCCTCATCCTCCATGAGCGCGGCGGCCTCGTGGCGCTTGCGGCGGCCTGACCCGACCTCGATCGAGTAGTGGATGAACGTGTTGATGACGCTCGCGACCGGCACGCCAAGGAGGACCCCCCAGAAGCCGGCGATCTTTGAGCCGAGCAGGAGGGCCAAGAACACGAAGATCGGGTGGATCCCGACGCTCTTGGACATGATCCGCGGGCTGACCACGTTGAGCATCACCTGCTGCAGGAGGATCGAAAGGATCGCGACGGGGAGGAACGCCCCAGGGGCGCCGAGGAACGTGATCATCAGCACCGGGACGAGCGCCAGGATCGGCCCGAAGAACGGGATCATCACGAAGAGCCCGCTGAACACCGCGAGCACGCCGGAGAACGGCACGCCGAACGCGGCGATGATGATCAGTGTCGCGAGGCCGTAGATCACGCCGAGGATCAGCGAGCCGCGGATGAATCCGCCGAACGCGCGATCGCTGCTCATCCGCAGCAGCTCGAACTCGCTGCGCAGGTTGCCGGAGAGCATGCCGGTGAATCGGGCCCACAGGACATCGCCGTCCATGAGCATGAGGAACGCGATGATGAGGACGAGCAACAGGTCGAACACGATCGTCGCCGTCGCAGAAACGAAGCCGAGAGCGTCCGTGGCGAATGTGCCGGCGAGGCCGGCGAGGCGCCCGGGGATGGCCTCATACAACGGCACGACGTTCACCGGTATACCGAGGCGGTCGAGGCTGACCTGGAAGTCCTTCGCGGCCACATCGGCGCCCGCGGCGAGCTCGGGACCGCGCGCGGCGAGTGCGGCGAGCTGCTCGGCGAGGCGTGGCAGCACGAATGCGCCCGCGGCGGCGATCAGGATGAAGATCGCCGCGTAGACGAGGAGCACCGCCCCGGACCGGTT
>JANLWM010000069.1:0-12049 GCA_031364525.1 Chloroflexota bacterium
CGAAGCCGGCTCGACCGCGGTGCAGGAGCTGGCTTTCACGTTCGCGGACGCGATCGCCTACGTCGACAGCGTGAAGGCGCGCGGTCTCGCGGTCGAGCGATTCGCGCCGCAGCTCTCCTTCTTCTTCGCGGCGCACAGCACGCTCATCGAGGAGGTCGCCAAGTTCCGGGCCGCGCGCGGTATTTGGGCAGCGATCATGCGCGATCGCTATGGCGTGACCGACCCGGATGCCCAGGCGCTTCGCTTCCACACCCAGACGATGGGCTCGACACTGACGGCCCAGCAGCCGCGGAACAACATCGTGCGCACCGCGATCGAGGCGCTCGCCGCCGTCCTCGGGGGCACCCAGTCCCTGCACACGAACGCCTATGACGAGGCCCTGGCCCTCCCGAGCGAGGAGTCCGCCCGCATCGCCCTGCGGACGCAGCAGCTCATCGCCGAGGAGTCCGGCGTCGCCGACACCATCGATCCGCTCGGAGGTGCGTACCTGATCGAAGGCCTCACCGCGGACATCGAGACCCGCGTCTTCGCGGAGCTCGCGCGGATCGACGAGCAGGGCGGCGCGCTCGCGGGCATCGAGCGCGGCTACCAGCAACAGGCCATCGAGGAATCGGCCTACCGCTATCAGCGCGAGGTGGAGACCGGCGTGCGCATCGTCGTTGGGGTCAATGCGTTCCAGACCCAGGGCGACGAGGTGAAGATCCCGACGCAGCGCGCCGACGAATCTGTCGGCGCCCGTCAGCGCGAGCGGCTCGCTGAGCTTCGCGGGCGCCGGGACGCGGCCTCGTGCGAGCGACTGCGCGAAGCGGTGCGCAACGCGGCGCAGGGCAGCCTGAACCTGATGCCTTCGATCATCGCCGCCGTCGAGGGCGATGTGACGCTGGGCGAGATCTGCGCCGATCTGCGCGCCTCATTCGGCGACTACATCCCAGGCGATCGCGGATGATCCCCGAAGCGGGCGAGCTCCATCACGTCTCGGTCGTCGTTGGGTCGATCGACGGGTCACTGCCGTTCTATCGCGATACCCTCGAGCTGGTACCCGGACCCATCAGGGTCATCGCGGATCAGCACGTGCGCGCCGTGTTCCTCGAGGCGCCGCACACCCGGATCGAGCTCATCGAGCCGACCGACGCGTCATCGGGGGTGGCCCGCTTCCTCGCGGAGCGCGGCCGTCCGTCACTGCATCACCTCTGCTTCGTCGTCGACGATCTCCGGGCGACCCTCGGCGCCCTGGCGGCGCGGGGGGTGGAGCTGATCGATCGCGAGCCGCGGCAGGGCGCAGAGGGCGACGTCGCCTTCCTCCACCCGCGCGCGTCCGGTGGCGTCCTCGTCGAGCTGATCGATCGCGCGAGCCTCAAGAGACCGCATACTTCCTGACGATGGGATCGCGACCCACGGTCGTCGTCACGCTGTCCGTCCTCAACGGAAGTGACCTCCGCGTCCGGTCGCGCGAGCACTACCTGAAGTCCTTGGCGGACGCGGGCCTCGAGGTGATCCCGGTCGACTCGAGCGGTACGGCGCCGCACACCTTCGATGCCCTCTGCCTCACCGGCGGCGAGGACATGGAGCCTTCGACCTACGGCGCCGCAGCGGATCCGAAGGCGGAGCCGGCCGACGCCCGTCGCGACGCGCTCGAGCTCGAGCTGCTTGCCGTCGCGCGCGAGCGTGACGTTCCGGTGCTCGGCATCTGCCGCGGCTTCCAGGTGATCAACGTCGCATACGGCGGCTCGCTGATCCAGCACGTGGAAGGTCATCGAGAGGCGAACGGCCCGATCGTCGAGCACCTCGTGGTGCCGAGCGAAGGCTCGAAGCTTGCGTCGGCGTGCGGCACGACGCCGTACCGTGTGAACGCGCGCCACCATCAGGCCGTGGCGGCACAGACCCTCGCGCCTGGCCTCGTGCCGACCGCGCGGATCGATGGGTTCATCGAAGCCTTCGAGGATCCGGCCCAGCGGTGGCTCGTCGCCGTCCAATGGCACCCGGAGCGCGCGGCCGATCCGGACCTGTCGGCGGCCGGCACCCGCATCTTTCGCGCGTTCGCCGACGCTGCCGCGCACCAGCCCGCCCGGGCGCGGTGACCGCGGAGGACCCCGCACCGGCCGTCCAATTCACGGTGGACGTCGCGCTCGAGGCGCGCGTCCGACGCTGGAGCGTCGACGGCCCGGCGGCGGACCTGCGGCTCGTCGAGTCCGTCGTCGTTCAGGCGAACGAGCCGGTCAGCGCGAGCGGATCCCCGGCCCCGCTCCGGGTGACCGTCGGAGGCCCGTTGCGCGTGGCGATCCTCGCCGGCGCCGACCCGGCGATCGAGCAGGTGCTCCGGCGCGTCGTGCTCGCGTCCGGCGCGCTGCTCGTTCAAGCGCTCCGCACGGACGATCCCCGATCGTTCGTGGAGCGGGCCGCCGCGCTGCGGGAGAGCCGGCCCGACCTCGTCCTCGCCCTCGTGGGTGACCGGCGCGACGCCGACGGCCTCGTGGACCTGGTCGAGGCGCTGCGGCTCGGCTGCGCCGATCGGTCACCCGCGCCGCGATTGGTCGTTGCCGGCGAGCCGCACTCGACGCTGCGCCTCAAGGCCGCGGCCTCGGGGCTTGCCGTGGAGATCCTGCCCGACCCCCGTCGCAGCGACGGGGTCAGCGCGTTCGCGCATCGCGCGCGCGAGTTTCGCCGCGGCACCGCCGGCGACGTCGTGCTCCGCGATGAGGCGCTCGAGGAGCTCGCGCGCCGGATCGCGGCGCGCGGGCAGGATGCACTTGTGGTCGACGTCAGCGGAGGCTCGACCTCGCTCGTGCGCGCGAGCGTGGACGGAACGATCGCCGCGGCGCACGTGGCGTCTCTCGGCGCCGGAATCGCGGCGGACCACACCGTCGGCCGGGCCGGTCTCGACAATGTGCGCCGGTGGATCCCGTGGGCGATCGACGGCCCGACGCTCCTCGAGCGGGTCTTCAACCGGGCGCGCTGGCCCGACGCTGTCGCTTCGGAAGCGAGCGCGCTGGCCCTCGAGATCGCCCTCGCGCATGAGGCGCTCAGCCACGCGCTCGGGGACGCCGAGGCTGCCGGCATCGCAGCGCGCTTTCGTGACGTGCCGCTGACCGTCGTCACCGGGGCTGCCGCCGGCTTCACGCGCGCGTCGCACACCGCCCTGGTCGCGATCGACGCTCTCGGATCGCGTCACCCGACGACGCTCTACCGGGATCTGGACGACGGGCTCGTTGCGCTCGGCGCACTCGCCGCGAGGGCGGCCGCTTCCGGGGGGGATCGATCATCCGCGATCACCGACGAGCTCCACAAACGGCTCAGGCCGGTCGCTTTCGTGGTGCCGGTCACGCCGGGCCGGCGGGCCAGGCTGCTCGTCAACGGACTGGAGCACACCGCTGACGAGCTCGTCGCGGGCGCATTCTTCAGCGTTCCCCAGCGGGGCGAGGTCCGGGTCGAGGTCACGGCGGATCCGCTGAAGGCGACCGGGACCGCCGGCGAGCTCGGGGTCATCATCGATGCCCGCGGCCGCCCGCTCGTGCTCCCGCCGCGGGATGCGGAGCGGATCCCCACGCTGGTCCGGTGGTTCGCTGCGCTCGATGCTGCGGTCCTGGACGTGGCCTGATGGGGTGGCGCTACGGACGCTGGGTCGTGCTGCACGAGCTTCCGCTCGGATCCTCGGTGCGACCGGCCGTGGGCGCTGCCGTTCGCGCGGGGGAGCCGCTTGCGACCGGCTGCCTGCTCGGATCACCGGTGCGGGTCGCGGGCGGTCGCACGATCGGCGTCGAGCCGGAGGATGTCGATCGCGTGGCCCGCGTCGCCGTCGGAAGCGACGTCAGCCGCGGGACCGTGCTTGCCCGGACCGGCCGGCGGTTCGCCCGAGCCATCACCGCGCCGGTCGATGGCCGGGTCGTCCACCGCTCGCGTGAGGGCGACTACTTCATCGCGCCGATCACCGGAGCCTGGACCGTGCGTGCCTCGATGGACGGGACCGTGGTCCGCTCCGATGACGCCGCAGTGAGCGTCGAAGGCTCGGCGTGGGGCCTCGGTGGGATCGCCGCGTATGGACCCGATGCGTTCGGCGAGCTTGCTCTTGGCGTCGACTCGCCCACCGATGAGCTCTCGCCCTCGCGGGTCGATGTCCGCATGCACGACAAGATCCTCATCGGCGGCGCCCGGATCGCGGCCGAGGCGATCACCCGGGGTCATGCCTGCGCGGTTGCCGGAATGGTCGCGGGCGCCGCGCCCGCCGGTGGCCTGCGTGTCGTGTACGGCGACGAGGTCACCGCTTCCGGCGGACCGACCGTCGAGGACCGGCCGACGGTGCTGTGCCTTCAGGGATTCGGCAACGGCCCGCTGCCCATCGAGGTGTACGTACCCCTCGTCGCCTTCAGCGGGCACCGCGCGGCGATCCATGTGGCCACCGCGCGGCTGTTCGTGTTCGCGCCCGCGGCCGCGCTCGAGTCCACGCTCGATGCGCCGGCCCTGGTCCTCTCCGGTGACTACGGCAGCGTGCGCCCGCTCGAGGGCGAGATGAGCCTGACCGGCCTCACCCGCTTCGCGAGCGACGTCTTCTGCGAGGGCTTGGCGACGAAGGACGGCGTCGTGCCCGTTCCGAACGTCCTGCCATACGACGCGGCCCGATGAGCAGGAAGCGCAGCGCCACACGACACAAGAGCGCCCGGCCCGGCCGGGCGTTGCCAGGCGTCCAACGGCGCGCGCAGGAGCATGGGGCGCGGATGGAGCGCATCAAGAAGTGGCGGGGCATCGGGCTGTACCTCGGTCTCGTGCCCCTGGTCGGCCTGACCGCATGCGACATCGGTCTGGCGATCGCCTGCCTGCCGCGCGAGATCTACCTCGGCATCTGGGCCGCCGTCGTGGGCGCGGTGGTCGGCCTTAGCATTCGGCTCGTTCTTGAACGCCGCCGATACCAACAGCACGCGCCGCCCGGCTGATCACAGCATCGACCTCGTCAGCCACTCCTCACTGCACACCGAGCGTCTGGGGGAGCGGCTGGCCTCGCTTGCGGAAGCCGGCGACGTCATCGCGCTCTGGGGCGAGCTCGGGGCGGGGAAGACCGTGCTTGCTCGCGGCGTGGCGATCGGACTTGGCATCGACGAAGAGGCCGTGACGAGCCCGACCTTCATCATCCTGCACGAGCACTTTGGCGGGCGACTGCCGCTCTATCACCTCGACCTTTATCGCCTCGAGCGAAGCCAGCTCGGGTCGACCGGCTGGGAGGATGCCCTCGACGCGGGCGGGGTCACGGTCATCGAGTGGCCCGACCGCGCGGGGGACGATCTGCCCGCCGATCGGGTCGACGTGCACCTCGAGCATGTCGCGGAGACGAAGCGCCGCGTGACGGTGGAGGCGACCGGGCCGCGATCCCGTCGGCTCGTTGACGCGCTGCGCGCCGACGCGTTCCCGGAAAAGCCGGAAACACCGGAGAGACCGTGAGCGCGCTCCTCGCGCTGGACACGTCGACGGAGTGGGCCTCGGTCGCGATCTACGACGGTACGGCGGTGCTCGGCGAGGAGACCTGGCATGCGCAACGCCGCCACGCCGAGGAGCTCTTCCCCACGATCGAACGGATCCTGTCCCACACCCGCGCGCCGATGTCGTCGATCACCAAGATCGCCGTCGCGACCGGTCCCGGCTCGTTCACCGGGCTGCGCGTCGCGATCGCCGCTGCGCAGGGACTGGCCCGCGGGTGCGGCGCCACGCTCGTCGGCGTATCGACGCTCGACGTGCTGGCGTACCCGCACGCGTCGTCGAAGCTGCGGACGTGCCCGCTGCTCCCGGCCGGTCGCGGTGAGTTCTACGCAGCGCTCTACCAGGAGCGCAACCGCAAGTGGGCCAGGCGATCGCCGTTCATCGTCGGCCCGCTCTTGGACATCTGCCGGCAGATCGGCACCCACACGCTCTTCGTCGGCGAGATCGATGCCGAGGCGGAGTCGACCCTTCGCGACCTGCTCGGGCCCCTGGCCCTGTTCGCCGCGCCGGCGTCCCGGATGCGCCGCGCGGGCTACCTCGCAGAGCTCGGGTGGACCGAGATCGCCGAGCGAAAGCAGCAGCCGCTGGGCGCGCTCGAGCCGATCTACGTGCGCCAGCCGGCCGCCGGCGGGACCTTCGCCCAGCCCTTCGCGGCACCGCCGGCCGACGATCAGGCCCTCGGACTGCCGAAGCGTCCATCCTGAGACAAGGTACAAAGGGACCATGGTCTCGCTTGCGCCCGTCGTCATCGACGATATGTCCCTCGAGGACATCGACGCCGTGCAGGAGGTCGAGCGGAGCTCGTTCCCGGTGCCGTGGCCCGCGAACGCCTTCCGTCACGAGCTCACCCAGAACCGGAACGCGCGCTACGTCGTCGCGCGCCTCGGGGACCGGATCGTCGGGTATGGCGGTCTTTGGCTCATGGTCGACGAGGCGCACATCACCACCTTCGCGGTGCATCCGGATCACCGGCGGCTGCGCATCGGAGAGCGGCTGCTCCAGCGGCTCTTCGAGATCGCGGTCGTCATGAACGCGGAGTGGCTCACGCTCGAGGTGCGGGCGTCGAACCTGGCGGCCCAGAAGCTCTATGAGAAGTACGGTTTTCGCCGTGCGGGCGTCCGCCGCCGGTACTACAGCGATAACAATGAGGACGCGCTGATCATGTGGACCGAGCGGCTCAAGGATCGGATCGTTCGAGACCGGCTTGCGGTGCTCCGCACGGAACTGGAGTCGTTCGAATGAGGATCCTCGCGATCGAGACGAGCTGCGACGAGACGGCCGTGGCCGTGATCGAGGACGGCCGCCGCATCCGCGCGAACGTCATCGCCACCCAGCTCGCCCATCAGGCAACGGGCGGCATCATCCCCGAGGTCGCGGCGCGCGAGCACCTTCGTTCGATCGATCCGATCACCGACAAGGCGCTCCGCGATGCCGGCGTCGAGCTGAAGGCCATCGACGCCGTCGCGGCGACGGTCGGCCCCGGCCTCGTCGGGTGCCTGCTCGTCGGCGCGAATTACGGTCGCGGGCTGGCCCTCGCCGCAGGTCTGCCGTTCATCGGGGTGAACCACCTCGAGGGGCACGTCTACGCCAACTGGCTCTACGACACCGAGGACATCCCGCCCGAGCCCGAGCTCCCTGCGGTCGTGCTCGTGGTGAGCGGGGCGCACAGCGACCTCGTGCTCATGGAAGCCCACCGGCGGTTCAGGCTCCTCGGGCGGACCATCGACGACGCGGCCGGCGAGGCGTTCGACAAGGTCGCGCGGCTTCTCGGCCTCGGCTTTCCCGGCGGACCGCTGATCGAGCGGGCCGCGAAGGACGGGAACCCGAGCGCATATCCGCTGCCGAAAGCGTGGCTCGCGGACCGCTACGACTTCTCGTTCTCCGGTCTGAAGACCGCGACCCTCCGCCTCGTGCGGTCGCTCGAGGAAAAGGGTCCCGTGCCGGTCGGCGACGTCGCGGCGTCGTTCCAGAAGGCCATCGTCGACGCCCTGGCCGAGAAGACCGCGCGCGCGGTCGCCGAGCACGGGGTGCGCAGCGTGATGCTGGGCGGCGGGGTCGCGGCGAATACCGCGCTGCGCGCCGAGATCCAACGCCGCGTCGCCGTGCCGCTGCGGGTCCCGCCGCTCCGCCTTTGCACGGACAACGGCGCGATGGTCGGGGCCGCCGCGTTCTATTCGCTCCGTCATCGCGGTCCGGAGATGCCGGCAGGCGTCCGCTCGAATCTGCCGCTCGCGTAGGTGCTTCGCACATACTGGGCTCGCTCGTTCGTCAGTGGAAGCAAGCTTCCACTGACCGGCCTCGCTCGCCCGTGAGCGGTCCCGCGCTGGTGGCGGCGCTCGACGAGGCGAAGGCGCTCGCGTCGCTCGGCGCGCCATCCCCCGAGGCGATCACCGATCTCGTGCTGCGCATCCTCACCGAAGCGGGCGATGCCCCTTCGGTGATCGACGCGCTCAAAGGCGCGAGCGATGGGCGCGCGCTCCTGCGCATCACCGACGGCACGCGGGCCATCGAGTTCGGGGCCGGCGACGGCCGGCTGTCGGCCGCGATCAGCGATCCGAAGGGGAAGGGCCCCAAGGTCGATGCGACCGCCGCGACGTGGCTCGGCCTCCTTGGCGGCACGCTGAAACCGTGGCTCGCGTTCACCCGTGGCCTGGTGATCTGCCGCGCCGGGATCACCGAGCTGCGCTGGCTGCAGCAGACCGCGGAGCGTTTGCAGCGCGGGTACGAGGACGCCCGTGGACTAGGCTCCGCGCGGTGAGAGAGTCGCCCGGCACGCCGCGACCCGACGACACCAAGGCCGACGACGAGACGACGAAGGTCCATCGCGCGGAAACGAAGACCCGAACGCCGGTCGAGGCGAAACGAGAAGGCCCGACCCTCGATGACGTGAAGAAAGACGAACGGGTCAAGGTCTACATCCGGTCGGCCAACGCCCAGACCGGCGCGATCGGATACACCGAGCACGGCGAGCGCCACGCGAGCACGACCGCTGACGGCGCGCGGTTCATTCTCAAGTCCCTTGGGCACGAAGCCCGCCGCACCGAGATCGGCGCGGTCGCGGCGTACCTGCACGACGTCGGCAACGTCATCACCCGCGAGAAGCACGGCCAGACCGGGGCGCTCCTCGCGCAGGGGATCCTGATCGATCTGGGGTTCCCCTTCGAGGAGATCGCCGTGATCATGGGAGCGATCGCGAACCACGAGGAGTCGGAGGGCGGCCTGCCGGTGAGCGCGGTGTCCGCGGCGGTGATCATCGCGGACAAGAGCGACGTGCACCGCTCCCGGGTGCGGAATCCGAAGACGACGACGTTCGATATCCACGACCGCGTGAACTACGCCGCGACGAACGCGGAGATCAAGGTGTCGCGGCGCGAGAAGCTCATCACCCTCGACCTCACGATCGACACCGAGGTCGCTCCGTTGATGGAGTACTTCGAGATCTTCCTGTCGCGCATGATGCTCAGCCGGCGGGCGGCCGAGTTCCTCCACTGCCAGTTCGCGCTCGTCATCAACACCACCCGGCTCCTCTAGCCGCACGGCCCCTACGCTTCGGGCGTGCATGTCGCCTTCCTGACCGATGTCGCGCTGCCGTACGTGTCCGGCGTCACGGTCGCGGTGCGGCGCCAGCGCGACGCGTTGCGCGAGGCCGGTTGCACGGTCACCGTCGTCGGTCCCCGCGGTGATGTCGACATCGCGGAGCCTGATCTCCACATGCCCGGGACGCCTGCCGGACACCGGCTGGCGCTGTTCGGCCCGCGATTGCCCGCGAAGCTGCGGTCGCTCCATGTCGAGATCCTGCACGCGCATTCGGTCTTCGGCGCGTCGTGGGCCGCGCTCGCTGCCGCGCGAACGCTCCGCCTCCCGTTCGTCGTGACGGTGCACACCCGCTTCGACGAGTACACCCACTACGCCGGCTTCGCCGCGCCCCTCGCTCACGCCCTCGTCGGTCCGTATACCGGCGCGGTCGTCGCGGCAGCCGATCTCGCGATCGCGCCGAACGGCGAGCTCGCGCAGGAGCTCCTCGCCGCCGGTGGCGCGAGGGCGGTGCGCATCGTACCGGCGCCTTTCGACGCCGAGCTGCTGCGCGGTGACGCCGCGCGCGGTCGAGCGCGCCTCGGCGTCGCGGCCGGCACCCCGTTGCTGCTGTCAGCCTCGCGGCTCGCGGTCGAGAAGCGGGTCACCGACCTGATCGAGCTGCTCAGCGCGGTGACGTCGAGGGAGAGCGTGCTCGTCTTCGCGGGCAGCGGCCCGCTCGAAGGCGAGCTGCGCACCGCCGCGGAGCACGCCGGGCTCGGCCGGCGGGTCCGATTCGCCGGCCAGCTCGGGCTCGCGGGGTTGGCCGACGCGTTCGCTGCGGCCGACATCGTCGTGAGCGCCTCGCGCAGCGAGACCCAGGGCCTCGCGCTGTGCGAGGCGTCCGCCGCGGGACGGATCGTCGTCGCGCCCGATCGTGGCGGGTACGCCGAGGTGCTCGGCCATGAGGTCGGCGGGCTGTTCCCCGCCGCAGCGCCGACCGCGGCGGAGCTCGCGGGCTGCGTGGACCGGGCCCTCGCCGACACCGGGCTCAGGGAGCGACTCGCGTCGGAGGCAGGCCGGCGCGCGGCCGCAGCGTGGTCGCCCGTCGCGGTCTCGGCCGCGCTCCGCGACGCGTACGCCGCCGCCGCTCGCGTGACAGAATGACCGCGCTTCCCTTGTCCTGCGAACGCAGACCTTGAAACCACCGGTGCGGAGGCTCCATGTCGAGCGCACGTGATCGAGCCCCGCTGCGCCAGCGCGTCGCGACCGCCGCGGGCGGCGTCGTCCTCCGCCAGGGTGAGCACGGCCAGGAGGTCGCGCTCCTCGGTCGCCTGAATGATGGGTCGTGGGTCTTGCCCAAGGGAACGCCCGATGGGGGCGAGACCCTCGAGGAGACCGCGCTACGCGAGGTCCGCGAAGAGACCGGCCTCGACGTTCGGATCCTCCAGCCGCTCGGCGACATGACCTACAGCTTCGCCGCGACCGGCGAGCGCGTGCACAAGATCGTCCACTTCTTCCTGATGGAGCAGACCGGCGGCGATCCGTCCCTGCACGACGCCGAATACGACGAGGTCCGCTGGGTCAGCGTGCCCGAAGCGCGCCGCATGCTCACGTTCGACACGTACCGGGACGTCCTCGATCGGGCGCTCGGCGCGAGCGCCGCCGGTGAAGCGGTACAACGGTGAAGCGGACCCCGCTCTACGACGAGCACGTCCGCGCCGGCGGGAAGATGGTCGAGTTCGCGGGGTACGAGATGCCGATCCAGTACCCGACCGGCATCGTCGCCGAGCACCGCGCCGTCCGCCAGAACGCCGGCCTCTTCGATCTGTCGCATATGGGGGAGTTCTTCTTCACCGGTGCCGGCGCCGGCGCCGCGATCGACCGGATGATCTCGAGCGATATCGCCGGCCTTGCGGTCGGCCAGGCGCGGTACGGCCTGCTCACGAACGAGCGCGGGACGATCGTCGATGACGTGATCGTGTACCACCTGGCCGAGGACGAGTACCTCATGGTCGTGAACGCGGCGAATGTCGAGAAGGATCACGCGCACGTCCAGGCGCACCTCGCGGCGGATGTCGGCTTCGACGACCGCTCTGCCGAGATGGCGCTCATCGCGATCCAGGGTCCGCGGGCGGCAACGATCCTCTCGAGCGTCACGGACCTCGAGGTCCGTGAGCAGTCCATCGAAGGGTTGCCGCCGTTCGGCGTCGTCCGCGCGCGGGTCGCGAACTCGCGCGCGATCGTCGCCCGGACCGGGTACACCGGCGAGGACGGCTTCGAGGTCTTCGTCGACAACGACCGCGCTGCGCAGGTCTGGTCGCGGCTCATGGCCGCGGGCGCATCGACGGGCATCGTCCCGATCGGCCTTGGCGCGCGCGACACCCTGCGCCTGGAGTCGCGGTACTCGCTGTACGGGAACGACATCGACGAGACCACCGATCCGATCGAGGCCGGGCTCGGCTGGACGACCAAGCTGGACAAGGACTTTGTGGGGCGCGACAAGATCGCGGCGGTGAAAGAAGCAGGTCCGAAACGGCGGATCGTCGGCCTGGTGGTCGAGGGCGGCGTCGCCCGGCATGGCCACGACGTCACCAAGGACGGCGCGGTCGTGGGTCAGGTGACGAGCGGCACGTACGGGCCGACCGTGCAGCAGAACATCGCCCTCGCGTACGTGCCCGTGGAGCTCTCGAAGGTCGGCACCGACCTCTGCGTGCGCATCCGCGACAAGGACGTCCCCGCTAAGGTTGTGAAGACGCCGTTCTACCGGCGGTCCACGTAGTGGATCGCAAGTACGAAGGGTCGCGAAGCGGCCCTTCTTATAAGAGGAGTGGGTGAGTGAGCACCGTCCCCGATGACCTGAAGTACTCGAAGGAGCATGAGTGGGTGCGCGTCGACGGTGACGCGGCCACGATCGGCATCACCGCCTTCGCGCAGGAACAGCTTGGTGACGTCGTATTCGTCGAGCTGCCGGAGAAGGGCGCACGGGTCCGGCAGCACGCGTCGCTCGGCGTCGTCGAGTCGGTGAAGGCCGCGAGCGACGTCTACGCGCCGATCTCGGGCGAGGTCCTCG
>JANLWM010000121.1:0-9242 GCA_031364525.1 Chloroflexota bacterium
AGCAGGTCATCTTGAACCTCGTGCTCAACGCGTCCGAGGCCATGGCCACCGGCGGCGTCATCACCGTCACCACCGAGTCGCACCGCGACGCCGGGTCGGGCTTCATCCGGGCCGGCGCGGTGCGCGTGCAGGTGGCCGACACCGGCCCCGGGATCTCAGAGGAGTACCTGCCGCACATCTTCGAGCCGTTCTTTTCCACGAAGGGCGAGAAGGGCACCGGCCTGGGTCTCTGGGTGAGCCTCGGCATCGTCCAGAGCCACGGCGGCAGGCTGCAGGTGCGCAACCGTCCCGGCGGCGGCACGGTGTTCAGCATGACGCTCCCGATCGGAGGTCCACCCGCCGATGCCTCCTAGGCTCCTGATCGTCGACGACGAAGAGAGCGTCACCATCACGATGGCCGCCATCCTCGAGATGGACGGGTACAGCGTGGAGACCGCCCTCAGCGGTAAGGCGGCGTTCGCCCAGATCGAGAACGAGATCTTCGATCTGGTCCTCACCGACCTTCGGCTGGACGCCGTCGACGGAATGGAGGTCCTGGCGGCGGCGCGGCGTCGATCGCCGGACACCATCGGGATCGTGCTCACCGGATACGCGTCGCTCGAGTCGGCGGTGAAGGCGATCCGCGAGGGCGCGTACGACTACATGTTGAAGCCGGCGGACGTCGAGGAGCTGCGTTCGACGGTCGCGCGTGGTCTGGAGCGTGGCCGGTTGGGCCAGCAGCTCCGTCAGCGCGTCGCCGAGCTCGAGGTCGCGAACCGCACCATCGGCGAGCTCAACGACAGCCTCCAGGACCGTGTCGCGACCGCAACGATGGACCTGCAGCAGCGCGTCCAGGAGCTGGATCAGGCCCGCGAGGAGCTGCAGACGAGCTATGAGAAGCTCAGCGAGCTCGACAAGCTGAAGTCGCAGTTCCTATCGATCGCTTCGCATGAGCTCAAGACCCCCATCACCGCGATGTCGGGCTTCGTCCAGATCGCTGTTCGGCGGGTGAAGCGGCGCCTCGCCGCTGGTCAACCCCCCGCGGACGAGTGGAAGAAGGACGAGAACACGCTGCTCGAGCAGCTCGAGGTGGTCCAACGCCAGACCGGGAAGCTCGCGCGGCTCGTGGACGAGCTCCTCGACGTGTCGCGCATCGAGTCCGGACGGCTCGAGCTTCGAGTGACCGACGTTGACCTGCCCGAGCTCGTGGCCGAGGTCATGCGACGCCATCAGCTGATGACCACCAAGCACGAGCTCCACCTCAGCTACGACCCCGACGGCAAGCTCGATGTCCCGGCCGACCGCGATCACCTCGAGCAGGTCCTCAATAACCTCATCGGCAATGCCATGAAGTACTCGCCGGACGGCGGAGCGATCGAGGTCGCAGTGGCCCGCCTCGGCGCCCACGAGATCGAGCTGCGTATCGCGGATCACGGCATCGGCATCCAGCCGGAGGAGCTCGCGCGCGTCTTCGGGCTGTTCTACCGGTCTCCGGATCGGCTCGCCCGCGACGTCGGGGGAATGGGGCTGGGCCTGTTCATCACGAAGGAGATCGTCGACCGGCACAAGGGCCGCATCTGGGCGGACAGCGAGATAGGGAAGGGGACCACGTTCCATGTAGCGCTACCCGCGGCGGTCCCCGCGGGCGTGGAAGCGTAAGTGGGACTTCGCGTACTGACGGTCGGGGCGCAGGGATTTGAACCCTGGATCTCTAGTCCCCCAGACTAGTGCCTTAAACCGGGCTAGGCCACACCCCGGAGAACGCGTTGCGACGCTGAGTGTAGGACGTACGCCGGTCGCGGCCGCGAAGCTCACGCGCCTCCAGACCCGCATCCGCGCGTGCACTCGATGCGTCGCGGCCGGCTACCTCGATCGGGCCGTGCCGGTCCTCGACGGCGACATCGGTGATCGCGTGATGATCGTGGGGCAGGCCCCCGGCGTCGTCGAGCTCACGACGCGCATGCCGTTCTCCGGCCGGGCCGGCGCGGAGCTGCGGCGCTGGCTCGCGCGCGCCGGCATCGGCGAGCAGGAGCTGCCCTACCGGACATCGATCACAAAGTGCTTCCCCGGCAAGGCCAGGAGCGGGGCCGGCGATCGTCGGCCCTCGTCGGCGGAGATCGCGCTTTGCGCTCCGTGGCTCGAGGCGGAGATCGGGCTGGTCCGTCCCGAGATCATCGTCCTGGTCGGCACGCTCGCGATCGACCGGCTCTGGGGTCCAGCGCGCCTTGAGGACATCGTCGGAAGATCGAAGCGCAGCGCCGCATTCGGTGGCGCGCTCCTCGTGCCGCTGCCGCATCCGAGCGGGGCATCGAGGTGGCTGAATGACCCGACGCACGCGCAGCTTCTAACGACAGCGATCGGGCTGCTGCGCCGGGAGGCCTCGGCGCTGCGTAGGGGAGCTCGGCCCCTTGTTGATCACTAGGCCAGCCCAGGTTGATGCCAAGCGGACCGGAGGGACATCGCCGCGCCGAGCCGCGGCTCTGTATCGTGGGCGAAGCTCCATCGGCTCCTCCCGGGCCGCCATCGCGGCTCACAAGATCGCGCGAGCCGTTCGAGGCCGGCGGCGGTCGCGCGAGCCACCCGCGGGTTCTCTACAAAGGGGGTCATGCTCATGCAGACCACACATCCGTTTTCCCTTCGCGGGCGTGAAGGAAACGCCACGGTCACATATCGAGGAAACGAGGATCCAGAGCGCTGGGGATACGGGCTGCTAAAGCTTCCTTGGCCGTCAAGCCTCGCTATGGGACTTCCTGTACTTGAGGTCCACGTGTCGACTCCACTCGAAGGCTACGGCGCGGTCATGGGATGGATCCAGGTCGTGCGGATCCATGTGGCGGACTCGAGCACCGCACTTGTTCCCGGAAGCCAGCGGGCGCCAGCGGGAGATCACATCTGGGTCGATGTGCCGCCTCAGCTTCAAGCGCTCGGCGTACCGTTCGTGTCGTTCGGGCCGTGCCCGACCCTTTTCGACGCTCCGGCATCGACGGAGAGCGACGTCCGCTTCGTCGCCGACTCCTTCCTGACTGCCAGCCCGGATGCGCTGATCAGCCGACGTTCGCAAGCGTGCTTCGGCCTCCGGTGGGGCTACTCGACGAAGCTCGGTGAGCAGGCCGAACTCCTTCCGCCGACCCTGCTTCACCGCAGCGACTGGGAGCAGGCCATCCCCACCCTCCGAGAACACTTCCCCGACTGGGGCTTCGAGCCCGAATGGTCTTCCTGAGCCTCCCGAGCCCCGCCTCGAGCGCGGGCTACGGCTCCTCGGAAAGAGCTGGCGGGACTTGCAATCCGCCCCGGGACGCAGGTAGAGTGCCCTGACGCAGGTGAAGCTCATAGCAGCGGTCCCCGCAGGAGGAGCAGTGTGCGCATGTCGGCACGAGATGAGGCCGGTCCAGAGCTGGCCGAGTACTTCACGCCCGACGAGGTCGCCAAGCGCCTGCGCGTTCACCCCACGACCATCTTGCGCCGCCTCGGCGCAGTGGACGACGCGGATCCGGAGCGCATTCCAGCGGTCCGGGTCGGTCGGATCTGGCGCATCCCGCGCCGCGAATTCGAGGAATGGCTCGCTCGTTCCAGTCAGGCCGGTCGCAGTACCGGACGGCAACGACGGCTGTTCTGAGCGCTGGACGCGCCGATCACTAACTGAGGAAGGGAGGTGACCAACATGCCCGCGAAGAAGAAGGCTGCCAAGAAGACCGCGAAGAAGTCCGCGAAGAAGAAGAAGTAGCTCTGTCCTCGTGACGGCGGCGCCGCGGGCGGGCGGCGCTTGCCATCAGTCACGACCGGGGGGCGGAATGGGCCATTGGTACCGGTACCTCTCAGTGAGGTGCCGCTTCGTAACGATCAGATAACGGCAGCCACCCGAGCCTCGTTTGCCCTCGTGATGGTGAAGAACGCCTTCTCTCGCGTCACGCTCGCATTGGCTCTCGCCCTGCCGAGCGTGGGCTTGAATGGCGGCTCGGTCGCCGCACTCTCTGCGGCGGATACCCAGCAGGTCCAGGCCGCAGTTCAGGCCGACATGCTCCAGACGCTGAACGATCACCGCTTCGCCGTCGGCGCGCCGACGATCGCGGCCGATGCCCGCGTCAACGCCGCTGCTCAGAGTCACGCTAACTACAGCTCGGCGAACGGCTACATGGGTCACTTCGAGACGGCGGGCCTTGCCTACTACACCGGCTACTCCGCGCGCGATCGGCTCATCGCGGCCGGCTGGTCGACGTCATTCGTGAGCGAGGTCGCGACCGGTGGCTCGAGCGGCACGGCGGGCGTGAACCAGCTGTGGGACGCGCCGTACCACCGGCTCGGGATGATGCATCCGAATTCAGTCGCAACCGGCTGGGGCTTCTCGACGCTGGGGAGCCGCGGATCCACCGTCGGCGACTTCGTCTATGACTTCGGTAAGCGTCCGGTCGACTTCGTGCGATCCCCGTCGGCCGGCCAGACCGGCATCCCGACCAGCTGGAGCGGCCAGGAGTCCCCGAACCCGCTTCCGGCCGGGGTCTCCGGACCGGTCGGATATCCGCTCATGGTCGTGTACTCGGCCGGGCAGAACGTCACGATGCGCGCGGCCGAGATCGTCGCGCCCGACGGCGCGCGGCTGCCGATCTACTACGCGCCGCAGCAGTTCGAGTACGACTACCAGGTGATCATCCCGCAGCGGCCGCTCGCCGCCGGGACGACCTATCACGTGCGCTTCGACATCAACGTGAGCGGCCAGCAGGTCACCAACGAGTGGGACTTCACCACCGCCGGCGGCTCCGGCGCGGCGGTCCCGCCCCCGACATCGGGGCAGAGCTATCACGCGGCGTTCCAGAGCGAGAGCGCGTGGCCGACCCTCGTGCCCGGGACCTCCACCGCCCTCACCGTGCGGTTCCTGAATACGGGTACCGCGACCTGGCAGAAGGGCATCGCCGGGAAGCAGGCCAACCTCGGCCTCAACGGCGACACCCTGGCCTTCGCGGCGCTCGGGATGAACGACGGCTGGCTTTCGGCGAACCGCCTCGCCACGACATCCGAGGCGTCGGTGGGGCCGGGCCAGACCGCGACGTTCACGTTCAACGTCCGCGCCCCGGCCGTGCCCGGCACATATCGCCTTCCTTTGCGGCCGGTGATCGACGGGCTGACCTGGATGGAGGACTCCGGCGTGTTCATGGTCATCGTCTCGGCCGACGGCACGTACCACAGCAAGTGGGCCGCGCAGTCCCCGTATCCGACCCTGCGGGTCGGACAGACGAGCCCCGCGCTCACCATGACATTCACCAACGCCGGGACGGGCACGTGGGTGAAGGGTGTCCTAGGTCGCGAGGCTCGGCTGGGCATCAACCTCGATGACGTCACGTGGTCGTCCCTTGGCGTGGGGTGGCCGCTCCAGAATCGCGTCGCGGCGCAGAGTGAGGCCTCGGTCGGCCCCGGTCAGAACGCCACGTTCACGTTCCAGGTGAAGGCTCCGTCGACGCCGGGGGTGTACTCGATCCATCTGCGCCCGGTCATCGACGGTACGGCCTGGATGGAAGATGAGGGCGTGTTCCTGATCGTGACCGTCACGCCCTAGCTGAACAGCACCTCGTAGAGCTCGCGGCAGCGCGGGCACTTCACCGACGCGGCGTACGGCGGGTTCGGCGGGACATCGGCGTGCTCACGGGTGACGAACCGCGGGCCGACGTGCTCCCCACAGAACGGGCACACCGTCAGATAGGCGAGGAAATCACGGCGTGATGCCGTGATGCGTCGGCCCTCGGCGCCCTTCGCCTGCATCGCCTTATCTTAGGGACGTGGCACCGAAGGGTCGCACGAAGCTCGCGACCAGGACAACGACGCTCGTGGTCGGTGATCCTGCCCCCGACTTCACCCTTCGGGCCCACGACGGTCGAACGATCACGCTGTCGGTGCTCAGAGGACAGCGCGTCGTCCTCGCGTTCATGGCCTTCGCGTTCAGCGGCACCTGAAACCAAGAAGCTCCGGCGCTCGCATCGCTCCAGCAGCGGTATGAGGCGGGGACGACCCAGGTCGTGGGTCTCACGTGCGACTCGGTGTACTCGCTGAAGGCCTGGGCCGAACAGCTCGGCATCACCAGCTACCCGTTCGTGTCCGACTTCTGGCCTCACGGCGCCGTCTCGCGGCTCTACGGCGTGTTCAACGAGGAGATCGGCCGTCCGGAACGCGCGATCATCGTCGTGGACGGCTCGGGCATCATCCGCTACATCGACGTGCACACCCTGCGCGAGGTGCCGGACGAGGAAGAGATCGCCGAGGAGCTGAAGAAGCTCACGTAGCTCGTCGCTAGCGCGTGGGGATCAGGTAGGCCTTGCCCTCGTCCGCGATGGTGAAGCGCACGAGATCGCCGACATTCGCCGGGAGCGTCTCTCCGCGGACGAGGAGTGCCGCGCCGCAGTCGACCACCGTGATATCGCCCGTCGCGCTCACCGTCCCTTCGACGACCGCACCCGGCGCGACAAGCCCGCCTGCCACGCTCGTTCCGGATCCGACGGACACATCCGTGGCCGCGTACTCGATCGCCATGGTGACCCGATCACCGATGGCGAGGCGGGCCTTCCGGACGGCGCCGGTCGCGTCTCGTCCGCGGAGGTCGAGCCGTTCGCCGAGCTCGCCGCTCCGCATGGTGACCACGATGTCCCCTCGCGTGCCGTCGAGCGCTATCACGACACCCCGCGAGGCGCGCTGCCGCCACCTCTCGATGAAGGCGAGCTGATCGAAGTCGAGCATCGTCGATACGATATTCGGGTGGGTGTACGGGCGGCATTCTTCGATGTAGGCGACACGCTCGTCGAGCATTGGCTGCCCGCCCACGAGCTTCATCCGATCATCCGGGGTGACCTGGTCGAAGCGTTCGGGGAGCGGGACTGGTACGACGCGCTCATCGCGACGGATCTGCGGCCGGCCGAGCGCGAGGCGCACCGCCAGGAGACGAACCGCTGGTACGAGTCGTGGTTCGCCGCTCAAGGGATCGCCTGCGATATCGAGATCGATCGCCTGCGATCGACGTTCGCCGGACCCATCGACCGCGTGTCGACCCCGGTGCCTGGAGCGGCCGACGCCGTGCGCTGGTGCAAGGCCCAGGCGCTTCGGGTCGTGCTGGTCACGAACACCCTGTCGCGGGGCGACGCCGAAGTCCTGCGCGATTGGGAGCGCGCCGGCCTCGCCGACGCGATCGACGGCATCGTGAGCTCGCACGATGCCGGGTGGGAGAAGCCCCATCCGGAGATCTACCGGCGGGCGCTGGATCTGGCCGGTGTGTCCGCGCACGAGGCCTTCATGGTCGGCGACGATCCCGAGTGCGACGTCCGTGGAGCGCAGTCGCTCGGGCTCCGCGCGATCTGGCGACGGACGACCTATCACGCTCTCCCCGCGGACGTGCGGCCGGATGCCGTGCTGGATCGGATGGAGCAGCTCCCCGATGCGGTCCGGCCGTGGCTCCAGCCGTGAGCACGACCCTCTTCCATGGCGGGCGCATCCACGCCGGAAGCGGCGTGAGCGCGGAAGCGCTCGCGTGCCGTGACGGCCGGGTCATCGCGATCGGACGGGCGGCCGACCTGCGCCACGACCATCCGAACGCCGAGCGTGTCGATCTCGCGGGCGGCCTCATGACTCCCGGCTGGCACGACAGCCACGTGCACTTCACGTGGTGGGCGATCCAGATGGACCAGATCGACCTGCGGGACGAGCCGTCCCTGGACGCAGCCCTTGCTCACATCGACGCGTACGGGCGGCAGCTCCCGGCAGGGGCGTGGCTCCTGGGAGGGCGCTTCGATAAGAACACCTGGGGCCGGTGGCCCACTGCGACGGAGCTCGACCGCGTCACCGCGGGCCGCCCGGCCGCGCTCCGCAGCCGCGACGGGCACTCGCGATGGCTGAATACCGCGGGGCTCCGCGCTGCCGGCATCGATGCCTCGACGGTGGCGCCGGCCGGCGGCGCGATCGACCACGATGCTTCCGGCGCGCCCACCGGGATCCTCAAGGAGAATGCGAATCATCTGGCGGATCGCGTGATCCCCGCACCGACCGGCGCGGAGCTGTTCGCCGCCACGGGACTCGGTCAGCGTGAGGCCCACCGCCGCGGGATCACGGCGATCGAGGACCTTGAGCAAGGCGCCGCATTCGAGGCGTTCCAGCGGCGGCGCGATCTCGATCAGCTGCGCATCCGGGTGGCGATGGGCATCCCGCATGCGAGCCTCGATCACGCCCTCGCGCTCGGCCTGCGCAGTGGCCTCGGGGATGAGTGGCTGCGGGTGGGCCATCTGAAGATCTTCACGGACGGCGCGCTCGGCTCGCAGACTGCGGCGCTCGAGGAGCCCTATGAGGGAACGGACGATCGTGGCCTGCTCACGATCGAGCCACAGCGCCTCGACGCGGACGTCGCGCGCGCGGCGGAAGGCGGCATCGCCGTGGCGATCCACGCGATCGGTGATCGGGCCGTGCGCGTCGCGCTCGAGGCGATCGCTCCGACACGCGGATCGCAGCCATCCCTCCGGCAGCGCGTCGAGCACGTGCAGCTGCTGCGGCCCGAGGACATCGCGCGCTTCGGAGCGCTCGGTGTCATCGCATCGATGCAGCCGATCCACGCGACGAGCGATCGCGATCTCGCCGACCGCTATTGGGGCGCCGGGCGCGTGACCCGGGCATACCCCTGGAGAGCGCTGCTCGACAGTGGCGCGAGGCTCGCCTTCGGCTCGGACGCGCCGGTGGAGCCGATCGATCCGCTCCTCGGGATCCACGCCGCCGTCGCGCGCCAGCGGCCAGCGGATCGGGACCGTTGGCATCCCGAACAGGCGCTCACCCTTGATGAGGCGATCGCGGGGTACACGTCGGGCGCGGCGTATGCGATGGGCATGGAGCGTGAGCGTGGGACCCTCGCCGTTGGGATGCGCTGCGATGCGACGGTGGTCGAGCGGGATCTTGCGGTGACGCCGCCCGCCGACTGGACCGCGCTCAGGGTCACGGCGACGGTGGTCGGTGGGGAGATCGTGCACGCGGACGGCATCGGGTAGCGCCTAGTTCAGGGTCGGTCCCTCGCCCCGGGCCCGCAGTCGCGCGATGAGCGCACTGAGGAGCGTGTTCTCTCGCTCGAGCAGGCGCAGCACCGACTCGAGCCTCGCGCTCGTGCGCTCCGTCTCGAGGAGGCGTTGCCGTTCGAGCGCGTCGATGCCGAGGCCGCCGGCGATGCGGTACGAGACGTCGCTGGGAGTACCTTCGCGGAGCTCACCGAGCGGCAGCTCCGAATGGGCGTCCGTCGAGGTCGCGAGCATGCC
>JANLWM010000136.1:0-1621 GCA_031364525.1 Chloroflexota bacterium
CGAAGAGCACGTCAACGATGTCACCGACCTGAACGGCGCCGCCCGCCGCGAGGGCGTCGGCCACCGTGATCGACATCGCCCGGTAGTCCGGGGTGCCCGCGGGGATCGCCGACCCGGCCGGCGGTTGCGCATTGGGCGGGAACACCGTGAACGATGCCGCGCCCGCTGCCGCGAATCTGCTCGGCAGGATCGGCTCGCCGGCCGCGAGCGCGGTCTGCGCGATCTTGCCGACGACGTCCTTCGGGTCCGTGACCGCCACCTTCGGCGCGAGGTCGACGGGGTACTTCTCGACTTTCACATCGGCGAGCGTCAGCGCGCTGCGGGCGGGCACGTCCCGGGCGGCCACGACAACGTCGGTCGTTGCCACCGGTGGTGCGGCCTGCTGCGACTGTGAACCCGAGGACACGACGTACGTCCCCGCGCCCGCCAGGATGGCGATCAGGATGCCGACGATCAGCACGAGGCGCGCGCGGCGCCGGGACCGGTCTTCCACTGGCAAATGGCTCCTCTCGCGGATGCTGAGGGAACGGTAGTCGATGAACGCGGTCATGCCGCAATAGCCCATTGGTGGCAATCGCAGGGTGACGGTCCGCCGCACCCAGCCTTGGACGCGACCGGCGCGCGTACCATCAATGGAGGGACCCTCCAGGCCACGTTCGAACGCCCGTTCTAGAATGGCCGGACAGGACGACAGGGTGAGCAGCTCCAGCGAGATCCTCCAGGTCCCCCTCGATCGGCCCTCGGGCCGGGCGCCGTACGAGCTCGTCCTGCCGTGGCCGCTCGCGGGCGATCAGCCGAAGGCCGCCGCGGAGCTCAGCGCCGGTCTCGGGCGGGGAGATCGCTGGCAGACCCTGAAGGGCGTCACCGGCTCCGGCAAGACGGTCACGATGGCGCAGGTCATCGCCGACAGCGGGCGGCCGGCGCTCATCCTGGCGCACAACAAGACGCTCGCGGCGCAGCTCTACGGCGAGTTCAAGGAGTTCTTCCCGAACAACGCGGTCGAGTACTTCGTCTCCTACTACGACTACTACCAGCCCGAGGCGTACGTCGCGCGCAGCGACACCTACATCGAGAAGGATTCTTCCCGCAACGAGGAGATCGACAAGCTTCGCCATGCCGCCACGCGCGCCCTCTTCGAGCGGCGCGACGTGATCATCGTCGCGTCGATCTCGTGCATCTACGGGCTCGGCGCACCGGTCGACTACGGCGCGGTGACCGTGCGCCTGGTGAAGGGCGAGCGGATGCGGCGGGACAACGTGCTCCGTCATCTGGTGGACATCCAGTACGAGCGCAACGACATGAACTTCATCCGCGGGAAGTTCCGTGTTCGCGGGGACACCCTCGAGATCCACCCCGCGTACGACGACCTCGCGGTCCGGATCGAGTTCTTCGGCGATGAGATCGAGCGGATCACAGAGCTCGACCCGCTCACCGGTGAGGTCCTGGCGGAGCGGGACCGCATCGACATCTATCCGGCGCGGCATTTCGTGACGCCGCGCGAGAAGATGAACGATGCGATCAGGGACATCGAGGCGGAGCTCGACGGTCGCGTAGCCGTGTTGAAGGACGCCGGTCGGCTGCTTGAGGCGCAGCGCCTCTTGCAACGGACCAACTTCGACCT
>JANLWM010000239.1:0-5630 GCA_031364525.1 Chloroflexota bacterium
CCGCGATGCGCGGGCGCGACGGCCGTCCCCTGCTGCGAAACGATCTCGGGCCGGGTCGGGGTGACGTTGAGCTCGGTAAAGCCGATACCCTCGCCGCTCGCCTCGTGTATGGCGATCGCGGTCCAGGTCTCGCTGCCGGCCTTGGTCATGAACGCGTTGCGCTCGCGCACGCGCGCGACGTCGTACCGCTCCTCCTCGAATGCGAAGTCGCCCTTCGGCATGTCGTTGATCGCCTCGTAGGCCCGGGCGACCTGGGTCAGCGTCGCGTCATTCGCGGTGGCCCAGTCGATCCAGACGAGCCGGTACCCGGCCGCCTTCGCCTTTGACGCGCTGATCGCGGCCTGGATCGCTTGCCGGTCCACCGTCCGCACATCGAGCTGGTTCGTGTGCATCTCGAGACCGGGGGCGGCGCCCATCGCGCTCGCGAATGCGGCGCCGGCCGGCACGCGGTCGCTCGTCTGGGCAGCGAGCACGGTCCGGCCTTCCTTCGCCGCGCGCTCGGTGATCACGCGCACAAGCTGCCGGCCGACGCCGCGGCGCCGCGACTCCGGCCGCACCACGACACCCGCGAAGCCCATCGTGAGGTTCTCGCGATCCGAGACCTGAAGGATCGCGCCACCCACGAGCGCGTTGGCCGTGTCCCGCGCGGACCACATCAGGAATCGGCCGTCTGGCCGGACGGTCGTGAGGCGCTGGGCGTACGTCGCGACCGGCAGCGGCGGGTCCTCCGGCACGCGCTCCCGGTCGTAGGCCTGGAGGAGCGCGATCGCATCGTCGAGCTGCGGACCCTTGATGGTCTGGATGTCCCGGAGGGGGAGCTCGCGGATCTCAAGATCGGTCATCGGCTAATCCTCCCAGAACTGGCCGACGTATCCCAGCCGCGCGAGGGCATCGCGGAGGGAAAGCATCGCCGTATACGTTGCGATGACGACGAGCTCGTCGCCGGTCGGCGTCCCGTCGATGGCCGCGCGGATCGCCGGCGCCCAGCCATCGACCACCGCGACCCGCTCGGTCGGAACACCGGCGTACTTGAGGCGGAGCGCGAGGTCACGTCCGCGCAACCCGGTGACGGTCGCGTGCTCGATGCGCGGCGCCAGCGCTTCGAAGTCGGCGTCCCAGATCCAGGACACGTCACGCGAGTCCGCGTCGCGATCGTTCAAAGCTCCGAGGATGCGTGGCCGGCGCCCGGTCTCGAGCAGCGCCCCGATCGCGGCGTTGAACCCGGCGGGATTCTTCACCAGGAGCAGCCGCAGCCGGCGGCCCTCGGCTTCGACGATCTCGAGGCGCCCGAATGCCGGCTTGAATGCCTTCAGCGCGCGGGCGGCGGTGGGCAGCGAGATGTCGAGTACCCGGGCCGCGGCCAGCGCAGCGAGCGCGTTGTAGGCGTTGTACAGACCGGGCAGCGGCACGACGACATCGTCGATCGCGCTCGTGACGGCACCGGCGAGTCGGACCTCGGTGGCGTTCGGACCGAGCCGTACGGCCGCGGCAGCCACGTCCCGGGGCGGCCGCTCGAGCCCGCAGTGGTCGCAGCGCCAATCGCCGACGTGCGCGAGGATCACGCGCGCATAGCGCAGCGGCGACCTGCAGCGGGGGCAGCGGGTCGCGTCGCTGATCGCCTGCGCGACGGTGCCACCGACCGCCGGATCGTCGACGCCGAACGTGAGCACCGGACCGCGATGGGCGTGGCCCAGATAAGCGACTATCGGATCGTCCGCATTGAGCACGAGAGTGGTCGTGTCGGGGAGACCCGCGATCGCCTGGGCGATGCGTTTGGCCAGGGCATCGATCTCGAAGTACCGGTCGAGCTGATCGCGAAAGAGATTCGTGACGACGAGCACCCGCGGCACCAGCCGAGTCAGGACGCGCGGCACCGAGGCCTCGTCGATCTCGAACACCCCGACGTTCCCCCGGAGCTCGCCGCCCCACGTCGAATCCGCGAGGAGCGCGGCCGCGATGCCGCGGTCCAGGTTCGACCCAGATCGGTTATGGACCGGCGCCCATCCGGCGGCGCGCACGATGTCGCTGAGCATCCGCGCCGTCGTGGTCTTTCCGTTCGTGCCGGACACGCACACGGCCCCGTGGGTCAGCGTTCCGCTGAGCGACGCGATCGCGTTGGGCGCGAGGTTCAAGGTGATGATGCCCGGCAGCGCCGTCGCTCCGCGGCCGAGGCGTTTGAGTGCCAAGCGTGTCGCTTTACCGGCGGCGACCGCGACGATCGTGCGGAGAGAACGCGAGGTCACGCCGAGAACGTTAGGCGCCGGCCGGCTGGACCTCGCGCAGGAGGAGCTCGAGCTCGTCGACAGCGCGTCCGAGCCGGAGGGCCAGGGCCTTCGCGATATCGCCGCTCGCGCTCGCATTTTGGAGCGTGCCCTCGGCCTCGAGCCGGGCGAGCAACGCGACGGCGCGCCGGAGCCGGCCGATCGTCAACGATGCCGGGAGCGTGCGGCGGAGGTTCGCGACGCGCTCTTCGACCTTCTCGAGGCGCCGCCGGAGCTCGTCTTCGAGATCCTCGTTCGCCATCGCTTCGAGGCGCTTCACTTCGTTCTGGAGAGCGCCCAGATCGCGGGCGACCACCTGCGCCGCCTTCTCGAGCGAGTAGCCCTTTTCCAGGGCCTGACGGATCCGAATGACCTTCTCCATGGCGAACACGTCGTAGTCGTGGTCGTCATTCGTCGAAGGCTTCACCAGGCCCTTCTTCGTCCAGTAGATGAGCTGACGGGGGGTGACGTTGCAGACCCGGGCCGCCTCGGCAGCGGAGAGTCGAAGGCGCTGGATGACCTCGCCATCGTTGGCGATGAGCACCTGCGCCAGGATGTCCTGACCGTCGCGGTCCGTCACCGTCGCTCCCCTTCCCCGCACCCGCTCGAACACGGCCGGTCGCGGGAGGCGACGAGTGTGCTTGGGGGCCCCGAGCGTGTCAAGAACTAGGACAGGTGGTCCATACCGGACCACGACCCCCTAAGTCGCTGGCCGGAACAGCTTCCAGTGCCCCTCGGAGACGACCTGGACGACGCCATCGACCACCCGGATTCCCAGCAGGTCGACCAGCGCGTCGTGGATGCTGCTGTTCTTGATCCCGGCCGATGTGAGGAGAACTCTCATCAGCCGGCCTTTTTTGAGCGCTCCCGCTTCGGCGCCGCGAGGGGTTGGCGATAGGCCACCTTCGCGCTCACGTGATACGTCGTGATGCCTCGCGGACCAAGATCGGCCCACTGCCGGGCGATCTCGACGGCCACCGGCTCGCCCACTTCGGCACGGGCGGTCTTCACCGCTGCTTTCAGCGCGGCGTCCCAACCAGTGCGCGCGGATCCGGTCGTCTCGTGCAGGCGCACGACGACCGGCGCCTGGGGATCTCTAGCGGCCCTTTGGCGGGTAGCCCTCAAGGCCGTACTCCTTGATCTTGGCGTAGAGGAGGCGCCGGTAGATACCAAGCATCTCGGCGGCCTTCGAACGGTTCCCGTTCGCATCGCGAAGCGCCTTCATGATCAGATCCTTCTCGAACTGCGCGACCGACTTCTTGAAGAAGGAGCTGTCGCCTTTGAGCTCATCGCCGCCATCGCCCTCTTCGCCCTCGCCAGCCTCGTGCTCGCCGAACGGAAGCTCACGACTGGTGATGATCTGACCGCGCGAGAGGACGACCGCCCGCTCAATGACGTTCTCGAGCTCGCGGACGTTGCCTGGCCAGTTGTACTCGATGAGCCGCCGGATGGCCTCCTCGCTGATCGCAGCAGGTTGGGCCGTCGCGCTGTAGCGATGCTTCGCGAGGAAGTGCTCGACGAGCGAGGGGATGTCCTCCTTGCGATCGCGCAGCGGCGGCATATGGATGTTGATGACGTTGAGCCGGTAGTAGAGGTCGTCGCGGAACTTCTGCTGCTCGACGCTCTTCTGCAGGTCCTTGTTCGTCGCGCAGACGATCCGGATGTCCACTTTGATCGGAAGGTTCGAGCCGATGCGCTCGAGCTTTCGCTCTTGCAGAACGCGCAGCAGCTTCGTCTGCGTGGGCACGGTCATCTCGCCGATCTCGTCAAGGAAGATCGTGCCTTTATCGGCCATCTCGAAGCGGCCGCGGCGCTGGGCCAGCGCACCGGTGAACGAGCCCTTCTCGTGACCAAAGAGCTCAGCCTCGAGGAGCGTCTCCGGGAGGGCGGCGCATGAGACCTTCACGAGCGGTCCGGAGCGGCGATTCGAATTGAAGTGGAGCGCCTCGGCGACGAGCTCCTTGCCGGTACCGCTCTCGCCGGTGATGAGGACCGTCGCATCGGCCTTCGCGACCTTGCCGATGGTCTTGTAGACCTCCTGCATCGCGGGCGAGTTGCCGACGATGCGCTCGGTCTGGACGAGGGTGCTGATCTCATCGCGAAGGACCTCGACCTCGGCCGTGAGGTCCTGGTAGTCGAGGACGCGCTTCACGCTGTGCGAGATCTTGTCGAGCTCGAATGGCTTCGTGATGTAGTCGAACGCGCCAAGCTCCATCGCGCGGATCGCGGCGTTGGAGCTGCCGAATGCGGTCATGATCAGGACGGCGGTCTTGGGGTGGGTCGCCTTCACCCGGGACAGCGCCTCGATGCCATCGAGCTCCGGCATCCGAACATCCATGATCACCAAGTCAGGGCTTGATTCCTTGACCTTTTCGACGACTTCGACACCGGTGGACGCTTCCACGACAGCAAAGCCCTCATCAGCGAGCAGTTGCTTGAGCAGTGAGCGGATCGAGGCGTCGTCGTCGGCGACGAGGATCACTTTCTGGGCCACTGTTCTGTACGGTTCCTTCCCGAAAGGAGGCGCATCGCGCCACCTGACTCCCCGCCTACGCGATTGTTGTGCCGCAGAGCGTACATGTTCTCAAGTCAGCCGGTCGCGGAGGCACGCTGGCCCTCGAAAGTGACCGACTATCGGTCACGGCACCTGGCTGACCGAGGGCACGAACCGAGCAGCAAAGAGGGCAGCAGCGAGGGTCACGGCGCCGGCGATGGTGATCAAGAACCCAGCATCGATGCGATCTGCGAGCACACCGCTGATGACGATCACCGGCAGCCAAGACACGTTGAGCAAGGCAATGCGAGCGCCAAAAACGCGCGCCCGGAGCTCCGGCGGTGTGACTTCCTGCGAGATCGTGATGTTCGGCACCACAAAGATGATGTTCGCGACGCCCATCAGGAAGAACAGGACCAACGCAGGCAGAAGACTCGGCGCCAGTCCCAGCAACATGAGCAGCAGACCGTAGCTGGCGAAGCCGAAGAGTAAGAGTTGTCCCTTCCGGAACTGCGTCATGAACTCAGGAAGCGTGAGACCGGCAACGACCGCGCCGGCGGCTAGCGCAGCTTCCGCGACGCCGAACATGGCGGCCCCAAGGTCCGCATCCCCGCCTGCGAATCGCCTCACCAGGAGCACCGGAGTCAGACCGTTGGCGACCGGCAACGCAAGCTGAGCGGCCAGCGAGAAGTACGTATTCGTCCGCAGGACGGTTGAATTGCGCAAGAAGGTCAAACCTTCCGCCGCATCTGCCACGAGGCGTGAAAGCTGAAACGCCCGGCGCATGGCGGGTCCAACGCGGAGAGCCGCGAGGAGTCCGGCCGACACGCCGAACGTGGCGGCATCGACGTAGAAGGCGGACACGTCGACCGTCG
>JANLWM010000213.1:0-11453 GCA_031364525.1 Chloroflexota bacterium
CGAGCTGCGCGAGCTGCTCGACCCGGAAGCGCTCGATGAGCTCGAGCTTCAGCTGCAGTACCTGACGGCCGAGCGAGCCGCAAAGCATCCCGACGCGGTGCACGATCTCCTCCTCCGCCTCGGGGACCTCTCGGCCGACGAGATCCGCGCGAGGGCTCTGGACCCGGATGCCGCCCGCGGATGGATCGACTCGCTGCTCCGCGATCGCCGCATCGTTCCGCTGCGCGTTGGGGGCCAGGGTGGGGAGGACCGGTTCGTCGCGGTCGAAGACGTCGCGCGATACCGCGACGCGATCGGCATCCCGCTGCCGCAGGGCCTGCCGGCCTCGCTCCTGACCCCGGTCGGCGATCCAATGGGGGACCTGGTCGCCCGATACGCACGGACCCATGGCCCGTTCGCGCTGTCGGGTCCCGCGCAGCGGCTCGGCGTGGGCGAGGCGGTGATCCGAGATGCGCTGCATGCGCTCGCGGTCTCGGGCCGCGTGGTCGAGGGTGCGTACCGGCCCGGCGGACAGGGCGTCGAGTGGATCGACGCCGGCGTCCTGCGGACCCTTCGGCAGCGATCGCTCGCGCGGCTGCGGCACGAAGTGGAGCCCGTCGAGCAGCCTGCGCTCGCGCGCTTCGCCGGCAGCTGGCACGGGATCGACGAACCCCGCCGCGGGCCGCGCGCCCTGCTTGAGACCGTCGAGCAGCTCGCCGGCGCGGCCATCCCGGCGAGCGAGCTTGAGTCGATGTTGCGGGCGCGCATCGTCGAGTACGACCCGCGCGACCTTGACGCCCTCACCGCCTCGGGGCAGGTCGTCTGGCTCGGTCGTGGCTCCGGCGGCACCCGCGACGGCCGCATCGCGCTCTACCCGGTCGACCGCGCGGCACTCCTGCCTGAGCCCGGCGACGACGCGCCGGCCGGCGAGCTGCACCAGCACATCCGGGCGCACCTTGGAGAGCGGGGCGCCTCGTTCTTCCCGGCGCTCGTCCCCGCGCATGCGTTCGTACCCGAGGTGCTCGAAGCCCTGTGGGATCTGGTGTGGTCTGGCGAAGTGACCAACGACACGCTCGCGCCTCTTCGCGCGTACCTGCGTCCGGTCCACCGCGGACGCCCGACCATCAGGAGAGCGGCACTGCCCACGCCGCGGCCGTCGCTGGCCCGCCCCGCGCGGGCGATCGAGACCCCGCTCGAGGTCGCGGGTCGATGGTCGCTCATCGCGAGCTACACGACGGACGCGAGTGCGACAGAGCGATCCCATGCCATGGTCCGGCAGCTCCTCGACCGGCACGGCGTCCTGACCCGTGAAGCGGTGCAGGCGGAAGAGATCGTCGGCGGATTCACCGCGGTCTACGGCGTGCTCAAGGCCATGGAGGATGCCGGTCGCGTCCGCCGCGGCCACTTCGTCAGCGGCCGCGGCGCGACGCAGTTCGCGCTGCCGATCGCGATCGAACGGCTGCGCGCCGTGCGCGAGCCCGCGGATGAGCCCGTCGTGACGCTGATCGCAGCGACCGACCCGGCGAATCCCTACGGCGCGGCGCTGCCCTGGCCCGAGCGTGCGGATGTCGCGCGGCGGCCGATGCGCGTCGCCGGAGCGTCGGTGATCCTTGTGGACGGTGCGCTTGCCGCGTGGGTGGCCAAGGGGGAGCGCGAGATCTTGACCTTCGATCCGCCCACAGAGCGGGACCCTGCCCTTGTCCGCGATCTCGTTGCCCGGCGCCTCGCCGCGCTCGTGCAGGAGCGCCTCTTTGGCCGCGGGTCGGCGCGGACCGGTCGGCCGAAGATGCTCTACGTGGAGACGGTCGACGGCATCGAGGCGCGGGCGTCGCCGATGGCCGACGCGTTCCGGGCGAACGGGTTCGTGGACACCGTCCAGGGCTTCCTCCGGCGGCCGATTGCCTGAGGGGGACACGATCTTCCGCGCGGCCGCCGGCCTGCGAAAAGCGCTTGCCGGAAGACCGGTGACCGGCTTCCGGTCCGATGTCCCGGCGGTGGCGTCACGTGCCGCCCTGGTCGTCGGCAGGACCATCGGTGCGATCGACGCGTACGGCAAACATCTGTTGATGCGGTTCGGTGCGGAGGGCGTGGACGACCTGGTCCTGCACAGCCACATGCAGATGGCGGGCTCGTGGCATGTGTACCGCCCCGGCGAGCGGTGGTGGCGGTCGCCGTCGCACGCTCGGGCGGTGATCGAGACCGCGGACTTCGTCGCGCCGTGCTTCGACGCACCGACGGTCGAGCTGCTCACGGCGCACGAGCTGGAGCGCCATCGGTGGATGCGCTCGCTCGGCCCCGACGCGATGGCCGACGACTTCGACGAGGACGCGGCCCTTTCCCGCCTCCGAGCCCGGGCCGACGCGCCGATCGGCGTCGCGATCATGGATCAGCGGGTCTTCGCCGGTGTCGGCAATGTCTACAAGTCCGAGGTGCTCTTCATCCGGCGGGTTTCACCGTTCACGACCGTCGCATCGCTCTCAGATGACGCGCTCCGGGGCCTCATCACCGAGTCGCGGATCCAGCTGCGCGCGAACCGGAACGGATCATGGCCTCGGACGACGCGGTCGCGGGCGCGCCGGGGAGAAGAGCTCTGGGTCTATGACCGCGCCGGCAGGCCGTGCCGGTCCTGCGGGGGCGCCATCGCGCTACGGCGTCAGGGCGATGCGGGCCGCTCTACCTATTACTGCCCGTCCTGCCAGGCGGCGGATCCAACGAGATCCGTACGGTGAGGAGCGTCGTTCCGACGAGCCGTACGAAGAGTGCGTTCACGCCGAGGCCGAGGGTGCGTTGCCGGGCGACCGGGTCGTCGTCGGGGAGCAGCGTCGCGACGCCCGTGCGCCAACGCCCATGCGTGCGCACGCGGACGTGTGCGTCGCGCTGCATGTTCTTCACATATGCGGAGGCGTAGCCGTGATCGGACACGATCCAGAACAGATCGTCCCGCAGGCCATCGCCCACCGGTGTCCGCCGGGGCAGACCGGTGGACCGTCCGCGGGTCTCGAGGAGCGCGTACCACGGCACAAGACCGGCGGCCAGGCTCACCACTGGATTGACCCCGTACTTCGCGAGCGCGCTGGTGAACGTGCGCTTGTCCAACCCGTGGGAGTATCGCCCCTGATGACCAGGGCGCGGCTGACCTTCCCGGAGGGTGATCCGGTCGAGTTCCCGCTCGCCGAGGTCACTGCCTTCGGTCCAGACATCATCGGGTTCCGCGCCTGGCTCGGCGCGGTCTTCGCGTCGGCGGACGGCCGCTGGCTGATCCGTTTTCGCGAGGACGAGGTCCTCGGGTTCCGGCGGAGCGAGCTGAAGCGGATCCGCGCGACCCCCGAGGGCGCGGAGCTGACGCTCGGCGAACCTGGCAGCGAGCCCATCGCCGTGCGGGAGGCCGACGTCGTGTCGTACGGGCCCGAGCCGGCGGACATCCGATCCTGGCTCGGACGGCTCGCGCACGGGCACGGAGACGCATGGATCAGGTTCAGCGACGGGCGCGAGCTGCGCTTCGCCATCGGCAGCGGCCCTCACATCAGATTTCTCGAACCAAAAGGAGACTGACCATGTGCCGGAGCATCAAGCGTCTACGGACCATCGAGGGCGTCGCCGCGGACGACCAGATCCAGGCCGCTGCGCGGCAGTTCGTGCGCAAGGTGAGTGGCATGCAGCAGCCCGCGCCCAAGAACGCGGACGCCTTCGAGGCCGCGGTCGACGCCATTACGCGTGCGTCCCGCGACCTCTTGGGCACCCTCCCTCCATCGAAGGCCGCCGTGCCGGTGCCTCGACCGCGCCCTCGCTGATCAGCTCAGCCGCAGGCCTTCGTGAACGCCTTCGCCGCCTCCTCGGCGGCGCGGTTCTTGGACTGGAGCTCACGGGCGATGCCGGTGACCACCCGAATGATCTCGCGCGTCACGGTGGTGTGATCCGCGTTCTGCACGTCCGCGGTGACCGGGGGGTCGGTCTCCTCCTCGGATAGGACCGCCGCTGCCATGCTGACGCGGCCCTTGGGTCGGATGTATCCGGTGCCCTGCGCGTTGCACTCCTCCCTCGTCGTGCAGGTGATCTCATAGGTCCGCACCGTGTAGCGGAAGGAGTACTGACCGAGGACCTGCAGCCTGGGATCGCGAGTCACGGCGTTGCGGGCGCGTCCGGCTCCGATTTCGGTCGCGTCGCGCCAGTACTGGAACATCTCGGCGAACGCGCCCGAGCCCCGCTCGCCGTCCGGTCCGTCACCGTCGAGGAGCCCCTGGCCGAGGGGGACCTTGTCCGTATCAAGAGCGCTGTGGCGGGCGATGATCGTCGCCGACCGTAGATCGATCACGCGATACGCGTGGGTCGTGCTCCGTTCGCTCTCTGGCTTGACGGTCCCGGGCTCGCACACCCGGACCTGGGTCGGTGTGGCCCGCGCGATGATCGGTGGCGTGGGCGGCGTCGGCGCGGGTGGCGGTGGCGGGGCCGGCGGCGTGGGGGGTGCCGGCGTCGGCGCGGGCTGTGGCGCGGGTTGCGGCGCGGGCGGCGCGTTCTTCGAGACGCAGTCGGCCAGTGCCGACTCGGCGGCCTGGAGGTCGGCGTCGGCGCGTTGCCGATCGGCCCGCGCGGCGGTCTGGGCGCTCGCGCCCCCCGCCGTGTCGAACGCGGACCGCGCGGCGTCCGCCGCGGCCCGGGCCGCGCTCGCTGCCGCCTCCGCGTGCTCGATCCGCCCACGCTGATCGGGATCCGTGTATGTGCGCACGCCGGTCTCGGCATCCTCCCACCAGCTCTGACGGTCGTCCTTCGAGTCCCGCTCGGCGCGCTGGGTGCGATCAGCCTCGGCGTGAGTGCGATCTGCTTCCGTCCTCAGGTGATCGAGACGGGCCGCGCGCTCGCGCGCCCCATCGCGGCGGTCCCTCGCCGCGGACTCGCGCCGTCGCAGCTCGGCGCAGGGGTCCTTCTCCTTCCGTCCGAGGTACGCGAGCCCGAGGCCGCCTGCGGTGAGCGCGATCCCGCCGAGACCGAGCGGGTAGTTCGGTCCGCCGTCGGTCGTCGTCGACGCGGTGCTCGGGGATGCGGTCGCGAGGGCCGTCGTGGCCGGCGCCGTCGTGCGCACGGCGGTCGTCGGGAAGGGCGTCTGCGTCGCGAAGACACCGCCGCCCGCGGGCACCACGCCGCGTCCGGCGCGCGAGCCGAGGGTGGGGTACTGGCGGACGAGCGCGAAACCCGCGCCATCGGTGACCTGCACCGTGATGAACGACGAGTGGAACGGCTCGTCCGGACAGGGTGGGTGCGGGTGGTCCCAGACGTAGTTGACGGTCGTCTCACCGGTGTGCGATCCGCACGTCGCGGAGTGGGCCCACTGGTACTTCAGCGCGCTGCCCTGCACGGCCTCGACCGTGTAGCTCGTCGTGGTCCCGTTGAACGTCGCGACGATCGGGCCCGCGCTCAGCGGCGTGCCGGCGGTCGTCGCCGTCGGCACGGGGGTGGCGGTCGCCGGCGCTGCCGTGGGGGCTGCGCTCGCCGTCGGCTGCGCCTTCGTCACCGGCGGTTGCGGGATGCGGCCCCCGGTGAACGCCCAGAGGAGGAGGAACAGACCGCCGGCGGCCATGCCGAGCGAGGCCACTCGCAGCCAGTTGGCGCGATCGACCGGCCGCTGCACCGACCGACCAGCCGCGCCGCCGCCGAATTGCTCGGCAACGCGCTCGCGCGGATCTGCGCTCTCGATGGAGTCGAGGATCGAGGAAGGCTCCTCGATGGGAACCGGTGGGTCGATCGCCTGCATCCCACCACCGAGCTTGTCGAAATATGGCGGAGGGCTGGGCCAGACCGTGTCGATGCCGGACGGCTCGCCGGTGATCAGGTCGCCGAGCTTGTGCGCCTCCACGGGGTCAATGGATGACTCACCGTGTTTGCGAGCGATGTCGTCAGGTCGCGTCGCCTCGTCGCGCTGCGGCCGCGGGTCCTTCCCTTCGGGCTTCTTGGGCGGCGTGCTCTCATCAGACATCCCGACCCCTCCATCGCGCGTCCTCGCGAGCGCACGCTAGCCTGCTCGGCGACCGACCGGCTGCATCTAGTTCTGATATCGTGTAATCTCAGTAACGATGTAATTCTAGCAACGGAGGGCTTCGAACATGAGCGAAATCGACGAGATCAAGGGCTGGGTGGCCGGTCGGGTCCCCGCGGACTGGTATCAGGGCTCACCAGACGTAGCCGTGGACCGCGAGGAGATCGTGGTGATCGGCTCCCTGAAGGAAGCGAAGGTCGAGGGTGGCGACGACGCCCAGAAGGCCGCGGCCGCCGGTCGCGTGAAGCAGCACCGCGAGGACACCCGCGAAAAGCGGATGCAGATCTCCAACGAGGCTGAGCACCGTTTTGAGCGCCCGATCTCGTGGGGCGTGAAGATCGGCGAGAAGACCTACCTGTTCACGCATCTTTCGATCCCGGTCATGACCCGCCTCCGCCAGAAGGAGCGCGCGGTGCTCGACTCGCTCGTCGACGCCGGGGTCGCCCGCAGCCGCAGCGAGGCCGTCGCCTGGTGCATCCGGCTCGTCGACCAGCACGAGTCCGACTGGTTGACCGAGCTCCGCGAGGCGATGTCCAAGGTGGCGCAGGTCCGCTCAGGCGGGCCGCTGAACTAGGCGGAGCCCGCGGCGCAGCGCTACGCGGCCGCGACCGTCTTGAGCAGCTGGATGTGCCCGGGGATGCGGTGGTAGCCCATCTCTTCGTTGAGGTGAAGGATGGGCTTGTTCTCACCGTCGTTGTTCGTCCGGACGTGCGTGACGCCGAGTGCGATGGCCTGCGCCACGGTCTCGCACTTGAGCGCTCGGGCAACACCCCGGCCGCGCACCGACCGCGAGGTGCCGGTGTAGTCGGTCCAGACGTTCCCGACACCGGGCGGATACTCGAGCACCGAGACGCCGACGATCGCCTGGCCCTCACGGGCGACCCATAACCGGTCAGCGTGCAGGCCAGGTGAGCTCATCCAGCGCATGAAGCTTTCAAAGCTCTCGGGCGTGTGCGGCACGGTCGTCGGGATGTCCTGGACCGACGCCTCGATCATCTCGTGGAGCTTCCGCCATTTATTCGGATCCGGAACGCGGTCCACGGTCGTGATCTCGATCCCCTCGGCTTTCATGCGCTCGCGCGCTGCCGCGGTCATCGCCTCGAGCGTCGCCTGGTTGGCGGCCAGGTCGAGCTCCCAGCTCTTGCTGCGTCGCTCTTCCTTGTACCCACGACCGACCAGCGTCTCGTATTCATCGTCGAAGCCTTCGACCGAGTTGGCGGTCAGGACGAGCGCACCGTCCGCGATGGCGTGGGCCTCGAGAACGTCGAACGCGCTCCTCAGGCGCTCCGGCCGGCGCGCGTCGCGCGGGAACCACGCCAGCAGACGCGCAGCCCGCATCGGTGACTTCGCCCACTCCGGATGTCCGAAATAGCAGTAGCCGACGGGCTCGCCGGCCTCCTCGATGATCCAGCGCTCGTCGGTCCGCTCCGGATCGGTCGACTGCCACCAGTGGCGCATCTGCTCTTCGTTCCCCGGTTCGCTCGGGTCCCGCGCGGTCACGAGCTGCACGGTCCAGGGGACGTCGTCCAGCGTCGCCGGGCGGAACGTCGATCCGGTCCCCTGTAACGCCGCGCGCGCGAAGCCTGTTTCGGTGGACACCTGAAAAATTGTAGGCACGGCTGAACTTGTGTCTGTCGCGCTCGATACTTTCCCTGATGGGTCCCCCGGTCTTCCTCGATGTGGACAACACCCTCCTCGACAACGATGCGGCGAAGGCCGAGCTCGAGGCGCGGATCGCGTCCTCGGTCGCGCCGAACGAGGCTCAGCGGTTCTGGGAGCTCTACGAGATCGTCCGGCGCGATGAGCACTACGTGGACTTCCCCGCGACCATCGAGCGGCTGCGTCGCGAATCCGCCGTGGCGGCGGTGCGGATCGCGGACATCATCGACGCGCTGCCGTTCGCCCGGTTCATCTACCCGGGGGCGCTCGAGATGATCGAACGCCTCTGGCAGTCGTACACGCCGGCGATCCTGAGCGACGGCGACGGCGTGTTCCAACCGATGAAGATCGCTCGCGCCGGCCTTGCCGCAGCGGTCCGCGGGAACGTCTTCGTGTTCGTGCACAAGGAGCAGCATCTGGATGCAGTCACCGCCAAGCTTCCGGGACGTCCGATCTTCGTGGACGACAAGCGGCCGATCCTCGGCCGGATCGAGCGCCTCCGTCCGGATGCGGTGACCGTGCACGTCCTGCAGGGCTCATACGGTCAGCGCTCGGTGGACTCCGGCGACCCGGTGCCCGATATCGAGATCGCCCGGATCGCGGACCTCGATGCCGCGCTGGCCCGGCTCTGAGGACGCGCCGGGAAGCGACGGGGAGGCTGTCCGTGTTCAATGGGCGTGGAGGGCAACGACATGGCGATGGACCAGAAGCGCTTCTCGACCGGCCTCACCTACGAGGAATACAAGGACCAGATGACCCGGAACCGGGATCGGGTCGACGCGAATGAGGCGCGAGTCACGATCGATCCGGCAGACCTGGACGCCTTCCGCGGCCTGAAGGGGCCGATCCACGTCCTGGCGCTGGCCGAAGACTGGTGCGGCGACGTCATCGCCAACCTGCCGGTCCTCGGGGTCCTCGCCCGCGAGAGCGGAACGCTGGACCTGCGGGTGTTCCTCCGCGATCAGAACAAAGACCTCATGCAGCGGTACCTCAATCAGGGGAAGTACGAGTCCATCCCCGTCTTCGCATTCTTCGACGACACGTTCAGCGAGCTGGGCGTGTTCACCGAGCGGCCTGCGAGCGTGACCGAGCGTCGCGCCGAGCAGCGCAAGCAGATCCACGCGGAGCACCCCGAGTTCGGCGAGGTCGGCGGTTCCGTCGACGCGCTCGCCGAGGACGTGCGGGCCAAGCTGACGGCCGAGATCACGAAGCGGCGCGAGGATGACGTCGCGTGGGCGAACCGTGAGGTGATCCGGGCGCTGCGTAAGATCGTCGAGCGTCCTGCGGCGTGAGCGCGGTCCGCGTGCGGATCACGTATTGCGCGGAGTGCGGCTACGAAGATGAAGCCGTGAGCCTCGCGCGCTCCTTGATGATCGAGTTCCGCGAGCGGCTGGCCGCGATCGAGCTCGTGCCGTTCGTGGACGGGACGTTCGACGTGCGGGTGGGGGACGACCTTGTCCACTCGATGACCCGCGACGGCGGATTCCCGGAACCGAAAGTGGTCGCCGACCACGTGCGCCGACGCTTGACTGCCTGACGTCGGTTCAGGGGCCTTGCGGCCCACCGCACGACGTCTACCATCCCTCGCAGTCGCCTGCGTCATTTTGTGTAGTTCATGTGATGTAGGCGCTGGGGAAAAATAGGGAGGGTCTACGTGCATCGGTGGTTCACCGCGCTCGTTGTCGTCGCGTTGCTCGTGTCTCTGGTCGGCATCTCCAGCTCGATACCGGCTTCTGCGGACACAGGATCCACTCGTCGGATCGCGCTCGCGGGTACCGGCTCGCCGGTCACCGCAGACGCGCCGGAAGATCTGAATGCGGGTCCCGAATACCCGGCCATCGAGGAGGAATCGGCGACCGCCGGATTCAATGGCGTGATCGGCCGCTCGATCTCGCGGGGCAATGGAAGCGGGAGCGCAGCAGTGAGCGCGACGAGGGCGAAGTCCAACCCGGAGCTCAAGACGAGCTTCGAGGGCCTCAACCTCTTCCAGCAGCGCTACGCGCGCCGCGGCAACCAGTTCACCGTCGAGCCGCCGGACCAGGCGCTCTGTGTCGGCAATGGCTACGTCGTCGAGGCCGTCAACGACGTCCTGAACATCTTCAACGCCTCAGGGGCGTCGGTGCTGCCCGACAACACCAGCGCCAACGTCGTGTCGGGTTTCCCGACGGACGTGAACCACGCCGTCGATCTGAACTCGTTCTATGGGTACAGGCCGGCCATCAACCGCTCGACCGGCGTGCGGGGGGAGTCGATCACCGATCCGACGTGCCTCTATGACGCCGCGACGCAGCGGTTCTTCATGGTCGTGCTGACCCTCGATCGAGCGCCGAACGGCGCCCTCAACCTCGTGAACCATCTTGATATCGCCGTCAGCCGGACGGCGAACCCGACGGGCCTCTGGAACATCTACAAGGTCGACGTCACGAACGACGGCTCCAACAACCCGAGCCCGGACAACGCCTGCCCATGCCTCGGCGACTACCCGCACATCGGGGCGGACGCCAACGGCCTCTACGTGACGACGAATGCGTACCCGTGGAACGGCAACGGCTTCAACGGGGCGCAGATCTACGCCTTCTCGAAGGCCCAGCTCGCCGCCGGCGCCGCGACCGTGACGATGCAGCACATCGACACCTTCGGCGCCGTCAACGTCGCGAGCGACGCCGGCTCCACCCAGCCGGGCTTCACGGTATGGCCGGCCCAGTCGCCGGGCACCGGCTCATTCGACTCGAGCGCACGGGGTACCGAATACCTGCTCAGCTCGAACGCGGCCGATGAGGCGACCCACCCGGTCGCCGGCTTCGGCGGGAGCTACACCTCGAGCCAGATCGTCGTCTGGGCGCTGACGAATACGTCGTCGCTCAACAGCGCCACGCCGAACCTCGCCCTCTCGAACAAGGTCCTTGCGGTGAGCCAGTACGCGATCCCGCCGAAGTCCAAGCAGACCGGCTCTGGGTCCGCGCCCGGCATCAACACCCCGCAGGGCCACTGCATCAATGACACGACCACCCCGACGGTCGCCGGGATCGGATGTTGGCGGCTCGTCTTCGGTGGCCAGCCCGCCCATAACGAGGTCGTGTCCCGTCCTGACTCCAACGACACCCGGATGCAGCAAGTGATGTACGCGAACGGTAAGATCTGGGGCGCCCTCGACACCGCCGTGACGGTCGCCGACGGCAACCGTGCGGGCATCGCCTGGTACATCGTGAAGCCAGACGCTTCCAGCGGATCGCTGGACGCGAAGATCGCGCTCCAGGGGATCTTCGGCATGGACAACACGGATCTCAGCTACCCCGCGATCGGCGTCACGGCGAGCGGCCGGGGCGTCATTGCACTCACGCTCTCCGGGGACAACGACTACCCGAGCGCCGCGTATGCGGCGATCGACGCGAAAGCTGGCGCCGGCGATGTCCACGTCATCGCGGCCGGTGCTGCGCCCGACGATGGGTTCACCAGCTACAAGGCCCAGGTCGGGAACCCGCCCCGCACGCGGTGGGGCGACTACGGCGCGGCCGCAGTCGACGGGGACTCGATCTGGCTCGCGAGCGAATACGTCGCCCACACCTGCGACTACCTCGCCTGGGGTGGCCGGTTCTTCGGCGCCACCACCGGTGACAACAAGCTCGGCACCTGCGCCGCCTCACCCGGAGCGGCCGGGACACGTGCCGCACTGGGCAACTGGTCGACCCGGATCAGCAAGCTGCCCCCGTGGACCGCGCGGGCCTCAACGAAGGGGACCACCGGGCGGTGGTCCCCGTCGCTATTCCCGCACCCGATCGGGCCTCGT
>JANLWM010000221.1:0-5244 GCA_031364525.1 Chloroflexota bacterium
CGGCCGCGAGCGTGCCGCTCGGGGTGCCACCCACGAGCGCGGTCTGGGTCCTGATCGGCTTCCTGCAGTACGTCGTTACCGGGGTGCTCCTGTTCTCGGCGCTCTGGATCGCCGTGATCGCATTCGGTCGGGTCGACGTCGCGAGCGCAGTGATCCCGGTGCTCGGTCCGGTACCGACTCCCCTGCTGCTCCTGGCCGGCGCGCTCGCTGCCGGGTACATCCTGGCGCGGCTGCTGGGGGCGCACGCCCGCTGGCTCGGCCGGCGTTGGGCCGCCCGGATGCGCCGCGCGATCACAGCGGAGCTCCAGCCGCGCCTCGAGTCGGCGGTGCTCGGGCCGCTCGATGCGATCGCGGCGGCCCGCGCGGACCTCGCACGCGCGCACGCCGTCACGCGTGGGGACTGAACGGCGCTCCTACGATCGAGGCATGACCCCGGAGCGCGAGACGTGGGACTACGAAGCGTTCGTCCGCTGCTACACGGACATCGCGCGACAGCGCGGCGGCTGGGAGTTCGATCCCGATGGCCCGAGCCCCGAGAAGCTCCAAGGCTGGTACGAATCGACGACGCTGTGGGACTCGCTGTGCGACTTCGCGCTCACCCGCTACCAGCTCGACCAGGAGATCTGAGCGGCGCCCGACCAGGATCAGCGGCCGCGCACGGCCATCAGGCGAGGCCGCGTGCCGTCCACGCCCGCGTTGACAGCTCGAACGGGGCGGCTGGCAAGAGCTGCCGGCAACGCTCCCTGAGCGCCCCGCGTCGCTCGGCATCGAGACCGGCCGCGTATGCGCCCGCCGGGCCGACCCCGAGGGTGTACGGCTCCCACCACGCATCGAAGGTCGGATGAACGACCGAAGCCACGAGTGCGGTGGTCTCCACCGATCGAAGTCCCGCCTGCACGAACAGGTCGCGGAGGTGGCCTTCCCGCGCGCCGGCGAGCCGCGACTCGTCCTGCACATCGGGATCGAGCTGCCGCGCCGCCTGCCAGAAGATGCTCAGCGGCGCCTGCTCGCCGGCGAAGTCCCAGACGCAGGCCGCGATGACCCCGCCGCGGCGCACCACGCGCGACATCTCGGTGAGACCGGCCACCGGATCCGGCATGAAGTGGACGACGAGCTGGGCCAGGGCCGCGTCGAACGTCCGCCCCGGCCAGGGCAGCTGCTCCGCGGTCGCAAGCCGCGCATCCACACCAGGGCATCGCTCGCGGACCACCGCCACGAACGGCTCCGACGGATCGACCGCGCACACGTTGGGCGAGCCGAGCCGATCGACCAGGACGCGTGTGAGCGCGCCAGGTCCGCAACCGACGTCGATGACCCGCTGCCCGGCACGGACCCCCGCGTGATCCGCGAGCTGGGGCGCGAGCTGCGCTGAGTACTTACCCATGAAGCGGTCGTATGCGTCAGCGCTGACCGCGAAGCTCATCGTTCCTACGCCTCGCGGAATAGCAGCATCGACGCGGTGAACCCGTGGAGGAAGTTCTTGCCGGCGACGGGCCCGATCTCGCCCGCGGCGAAGAACCCGGCGATCGGAACGTCGCCGAACACTCGGCGGACCGCTCCGATGTCGTGATCCGGCTCGCCGAAGAGGGCCTGGCCGCGACCGTTGCAGGAGAAGAGCAGGCCGCCGGCGACGCGGCCCGAGCCGGTGGACCGCTCCCGCTCCAGAACGGCGCGCAGGTCCTCGCGGGCCGAGCCGGCGTCGCGTACCTGGAACTGCACCGTGCTGCCGATCTCGAGCCGGTCGCTGATCGCGATGGCGCCCGACTCGCGATCCACGCCGACGACGTTGCGCACCAGAAAGTCTCCGCGCACGAGCTCGGGTTTCGTCTCCGTGATCGCGCTGCCGACGTGCAGCCCGCGGCGGATGAGCAGCTGGTCGCGCTCGCTCGATCCTTCATAGAGCTCTTCGATGCGCGACATCGCGGACGCGCCACCGAGCTCGAACAGCACGTTCTGCTCCGCGCGAGTGACCGCGTACGTCTTCCCCACCGGCCGGCATCCCTGTGACACGAGCGTCCGCATCCCGGGTCCGGTGAGGATCGCGCCGACCGCGCCGTCGCGGAGGATCTCGTCGTTGAAGTACAGCGAGTTCCGGCCGGCCTCCAAGCCGCCGGAGGCCATGCCCCCGACGATCGGGATGCCCGCGGCCGACTCGTTGAGGTGGTCGAGGAGGACATCCGCCGGGAACGAGAACGGATCCGCGAGCATGACGACCACCGGTCGATCCTCCGCGTGCGGCAGATCCTCGAGCCCTTCGACGATCGCGTGATCGTCCTCCCGCTGGAAGGTCAGGCGGAAGGGTTGGATCCCGATGCCCGGAAGCGACGCCGCCCACGCGGCGACCGCGGGCGCGTCCTCGATCTCGTGCTGCGCACCGATGACCCCGCCCGCCGAGCACCCAAGAACGGTCGCACGGCCGACGCGCTCGCTCGCGATGTCGATGATCGCCCGCTGCACGTCCTCGTGCTGCGGAGAGATGAACAGCAGGACGAGATCGGCGGGATCACCGCTGAGCGGCGCGAGGGCAGCGTCGAGCGCCGCGCGAGCTGCGAGGCGGCCGTCCTCGTTCGTCGAGAGGCCCGAGCCCAGCCGCGGCCGGGTCCCTGCGAAGGGCCGTGCGTCGCGGCGCTCGGTGGCCATGCCCTGAGCGTACTGCGCGGGGTGCGCGTCCTACTCCGCCCGCGCGCTGCGCGGCCTAGCTCGCCGAGACGGCAGGCTCCGGCTTGGCTCCCGGCACCTCTGGCGCGCTCGGGAGAGCGAACGAGAACGTGCTGCCCGCGCCAGGGCTACTTTCCAGCCAGATCCGGCCCCCCTGCAGCTCCACGAGCTTCTTCGCGATCGCGAGACCGAGGCCTGTGCCCCCGTACTGACGGGTGGTGCTGGCGTCCTCCTGGCGGAACTCGTCGAACACGTAGGTCTGCGCTTCAGAGGCGATGCCGATCCCCGTGTCGGTGACGCTGACCACGACCTCGCCACCGAACGCGCGAGCGGCGATCGTCACGGATCCGCGCTCCGTGAACTTCACCGCGTTCGATGCGAGGTTGGCGAGGATCTGGTCGAAGCGGGGCGGATCCGCGAGCGCCGCCGGAAGGCCGGGCGGGACCTCCGTTCGCAGGACGACGTTCTTCGCCTCGGCGTTCGGACGGACCAGGTCGGCCACCTTCGCGACTGCGGCAGCGACATCAACTCGCTCCTGACCGATCTCCATGCGGCCCGCCTCGATCTTGGCAATGTCGAGGAGGCCGTTGATCAGGCCGAGGAGCGTGGACCCGGCGGTCGTCACCCGCGTCAGATCGGCGATCTGTTGCGCATTCAGCTCGCCGTCGATCCCGTCGATCATCAGCTGGCTGTACCCGATGATGGCGTTCAGCGGGGTGCGCAGCTCGTGGCTCATGTTCGCAAGGAACTCGCTCTTCAGCCGGTTCGCGCGCGAGAGCTCGATGTTCGCGCCTCCAAGCTCCTTGTTGGCGCGCGCCAGATCGCTGTTGGTGGATTCGAGGGCGGCCTCGCGCTCACCGAGGGCGTGGAGCATCTGGGCGAAGCCCGCCTGCAGCTGGCCGATCTCATCCGGCGCACCCTGCGCGACTCCTACCGATCGCTCGCCGCGGACGATCCGATCGGTCGTGCGCGCGAGCGCCGTCAATGGCGCGCTGAGGCTGCGGGCGAGGCGGATCGAGTAGGTCGCTCCGGCGAAGAGCACCAGGACCAGCAGTCCGACGAACACCCCCACGAGCGATCGCTGGGACTCCTCGAGTGGCGCGAGCGGCACGAGGACCGCGAGGAGCCCGTTCGTGACGTTGTGCGTCGGCAGGACGCTGAAGGTTCCCAGGTAGTTCCGTCCACCGATGTCGATCTGGCGCGTCAGCTGCTGCTTCGGCGTGAGGCTCGTCTCGGTGAGCGTCGGGAAGCTGCTCGTAGAGACAGCGCCGAGCGTGGACGCGCGGATCGCCGAACCCACCAGGAGCACGATCTCCGCATCGGTCGTCTGCTTGAGGCTCGCGAGCGCGTTCGTATCAAGGAGCACGCCGGCCTGGACCAACCCGATCCGTAGCCCGGATTGATCGCGGATCACAGAGATCGCGCGGACGGTGAGACCGCGCGCTTCGTCCTCAATGACCCACGCCTCTTCCGCCTTGATGCCTGCCCGTCGCAGCAGCTCGGGTGGCAGCATCTCGCCGTTCGGGATGTCCTGTCCGGCGCCGATGACGACCCCGTCGAGTGTCGCGACGTTCAGCACATCGAGCCGCAGCCGCGACTTCACCGGGAGGAGGTATGTTGCGAACAATGACGCCTTCGCCCTCGCCGACACGAGCAGCCCGACGTCCGGCAGGCCGGCGATCGTTGCCGCGGCGTTCGATGCGAAGGTCACCCGATCGGCGACACCGCGATTGGCGTTAGCTGCGAGGTTGCGAGCCTCTTCCCCGAAGCGCGTCACGATGATCTGGTTCGAGACGTAGAACGCCGGTACGGCGAACGCGAGCAGCGCGACCGTGCTCCAGCCCATCGTCCGAGTGACGAGCCGGCGGAGGAGGCCTGGTGCCAGGATCTGCCGGATCACTTGCCGCCGAGAAGCTTCTGCCCCTCCGGGCTCTTGATGAAGTCCACGAACGCGCTGATCGCCGGCTTCTGCTTCTCTCGCGACACATTGAACACGGCGTACAGCGGCCGGCGCATCGGATAGGTGCCGTTCTGGAGATTCTCAGCGGAGGGCGGGATCCCGCCGATCGGAACGAGCCGATAGCTGGTGCTCTTGAGCGTGGCGTCGGTGATGGTGAACATGCTGATCGCGTCTTTGAATGAGGTGATCGCCTTCGCCGTCTGGTCGGCGCTGTCGACGGGCGTGTAGTCGGCCCGGTACACCGGCTTTCCGCCGAAGATGTACTCATCGAAGATCTGGCGCGTGGCCGCGGCAGGCTCGCGGACGAACGCCTTGATCTCGCCGGCCGGAGCCCCGACCTGCGACCAGTCCTTGATCTCCCCGGCGAAGATCGCGCGGATCTGCTCCCTGGTCAGGGACGCGATCGGGTTGGCCACGTTCACGGCGATCGCCGTGCCCGAGAGCCCGAGCTGCAAGAAGCCCACGGCCTGCTTTTCGGCGGCGCTCATTTCGCGGCTGACCCCGCCGAAGTCGGCTTCGGCGCTCTTGACCGAAGCGATCGCCGCATCCGAGCCGACATTCTCGATATCCCACAGGACACCGGGATGCAGCTCGCTGAACCGCGCGGTCAGCGTGGTGAGAATGGG
>JANLWM010000259.1:0-2712 GCA_031364525.1 Chloroflexota bacterium
GTAAGCAATGCCCGCGCAGAGAAGCCCGCCGGCCAGTCCCACTCCGACGACGTTGTAGAGCCACGTCATGGCGGACCAATTGTCGGATGGTGCCCAAGGCGGGGACGGATGCACATAGATGCCGAGCCAGAGTGCGATTCCCATGACGTATGCCGCGGCCGCGGCGAGCCAGCCACGACGTGTGACCACCATGCCGATGACAAGAGCCACGAGGACCAGCGACAGGACGCGCAACAGAGGTGCCTGCGACAGCCGTTGAGAGGCTGCCATGCCCGGCATCAGCGTGCCGAACGCCGCACCACCGATCAGTACTGCGGCGAGGAACCTCACCGCGTTCCGCACGACGAGCTTGCCGGACGCCATGGACTCACGAACGCAGCGTAGGCCCCGATCTCGACCGGAATGGCCGCCGTTAGACTGCACTCCAAGCAGCTTCCAGAAGGGGCCGGCGATCCCGCAACAGTTCGTCCACCTGCACACCCATAGCGAGTACAGCCTCCTCGACGGGCTGTCGCGCGTGCGCGACCTCGTGGGACAGGCGAAGGCGCTCGACATGCCGGCGCTCGCCATCACCGACCACGGCGCTCTGTACGGCGCGATCGATTTCTACACGACCGCCAAGGCGGCCGGGATCAAGCCGATCATCGGCGTGGAGACCTACATCGCCCGCGGCTCCCGGTCCGACCGCGACCCGAAGGTCGAGGGCCACGGCAAGCCGTTCCACCTGGTCCTTCTGGCGAAGAGCTTCATCGGGTACCAGAACCTCGTGTCGCTCGTGACGAGCGCGCACCTTGAGGGCTACTACTACCGGCCGCGCATGGACAAGGAGCTCCTCCGCGAGAAGCACGAGGGCCTCATCGCCCTTTCCGCCTGCCTCCAGGGTGAGGTCGCGCGCGCGGTCCAGGACCTCGGGATCGACGCCGCCTGCGCCGTCGCGCTCGAGCACCTCGCGATCTTCGGGAAGGGCAACTACTACCTCGAGCTCATGTCGCACGGCATCCCCGAGCAGGTCGCCGTGAACGAGGGGATCCGCGAGGTGAGCCGGCGCACCGGCGTGCCGCTCGTGGCGACGAATGACATCCACTACGTCCACGCCGAGGATGCCGAGGCCCAGGACATCATGGTGTGCATCCAGAGCGGCAAGACCGTTGATCAGCCTGACCGGCTCAAGATGATCGACCACCCGGAGCTCTACATGAAGACGGCCGCCGAGATGGCGGCCCTGTTCCCCGATGACCCGGAAGCGCTCGCGAACACCGTGAAGATCGCGGCCGCCTGCGACATCGACCTGCCGCTCGGGACATTCGTGCCGCCGCACTTCGAGGTCCCCGGTGGGCTGACGCCGGATCAACAGCTCCGGATGCTCGCCGAGCACGGCGTCACGGGTAAGTACCCCGTCGTGACGCCCGAGATCGCAGCCCGGATCGAGCACGAGCTCACGGTGATCGCGAAGACCGGATACGCCGCGTACATCCTCATCGTGCAGGACTTCATCGCGTTCGCGCAACAGCGTGGCATCCTCACCGCCGTCCGCGGCTCCGCGGGCGGCTCGCTCGTCAATTACTGCATCGGGCTCACGGACATCGACCCGTTGCGCTATGGGCTCATCTTCGACCGGTTCCTCAACCTCGAACGATTCACTCAGCCGGATATCGACGTGGACTTCATGGACGATCGGCGCGACGAGGTCATCGACTACGTCACCGCGAAGTACGGCAGCGACCGCGTGGCGCAGATCGTCACGTTCAACACGATGCTGGCCCGGGCAGCGGTGCGCGACGTCGCGCGCGTGCTCGGCATGAGCTACGGCGAGGCCGACCGGGTCGCGAAGGTGATCCCGACGGGCCCGGGCGCCGGGACCCTTGCGGAGTCGCGGGTCCAGGTCCCTGAGCTCGAGATGATGGCCGAGGAGCCCGCGGTCGGGCGGCTCCTCAATCTCGCGCAGAAGGTCGAGGGACTCGTGCGCTCCACCGGTACCCACGCCGCGGGCGTGGTCATCACGCGCGAGCCGCTCACGACGCTCGTGCCCGTGGAGCATCCGAAGGGCAAGGCCGAGGGATTCCAGACCCAGTACGAGGACAAGCAGATCGAGAAGCTCGGGCTTTTGAAGTTCGACTTCCTCGGGCTCTCGAACCTCACGATCCTCGACCGGGCCCTCAAGCTCATCCAACGGGAGCGAGGCATCACCATCAAGCGCGAGGAGATCCCGCTCGACGACACAAAGACCTTCGATCTCCTGGCATCCGGTGAGACGACCGGACTGTTCCAGCTGGAGTCAGCGGGGATGCGGCGCCACATCCAGGCGCTCAAGCCCGACCGCGTCGAAGACGTCATGGCGATGGTCGCGCTGTTCCGCCCGGGCCCGATGGAGTACATCCCGCGCTACATCGCGCGCAAGCACGGCTACGAGGCGGTCACCTACGCCCATCCGGCGCTCGAGCCGGTCCTTCGGTCGACCTACGGCGTGATGGTCTATCAGGAAGACGTGATGGCGGTGACCCAGGCCCTCGCCGGATTCACGCTCGGCCAGGCCGACGTCCTCTGCTACACGATCCGCAAGAAGATCCGCGAGAAGCTCGATGCGCAGAAGGAGAAGTTCGTCGCCGGCGCGCTCAAGGCGGGTGTGTCGGCGGGGATCATCGAGAGCGTCTGGAAGGACTTCGAGCCCTTCGCGCAGTACGGCTTCAACCGGGCGCATGCGGCGATCTACGG
>JANLWM010000290.1:0-4169 GCA_031364525.1 Chloroflexota bacterium
ATGTCGAACTGCGCGTCGCTCTTGGAGCCATCGACCTCGAGTCGGACGGTGTACGACCCGGGGGCCGCGACCGCGCCCTTGAGCGCGCCTTCGAGCTGGTCCATGACGAGCGGCTCGTCATCGATCCGGGCTGCGTCGGGATACCGCATGTCCCACACGAACCGGTTCATGCCCGGCTCGACCGAGACGCGGGGCTCCTTGTCCTTCGGATCCACCTCTTCGGGCCGCTTCGTGTACGACCGGATGATCCTTCCGCGGGCATCCAGGAACGTGAGCGTGATGTGCTTCGGCGCGGCGCCAAGGAAGTACGTCACGATCACGCCGTCCGGCGCGTTCCGACCCGCGTCGAGCGGGAGCTCGACCTTGTCGCCGTTCGGCCGCTCTTCGACGAGCGTGGCGTACTGGCTCCCGCCGGGGAACCGGTAGTTCTTCATCGGGGCTGCTTCCGACCCCGATCCGAAGCCGCCGTACGTCCTGTAACGCCGCGTCGTTCGCGGCGTGAAGAGGCGCGCCGGTCCGGTCGCCCGCTTGCGGGCGAGCTCGCGCACCGGAGTGAGATCGTCGAAGACCCAGAACGACCGCCCGTGCGTCGCGAGCGCGAGGTCGCCGTCCTTCACGATCAGGTCGTGGAGCGGGACCACCGGGAGTGACCGCCCCTGCCAGCGCTGCCACCGCGCGCCGCCGTCCAGTGATACGTAAAGGCCCACCTCGGTGCCCGCGTAGAGCAGGCCGGCGACCTCCGGGTCCTCGCGGACCGCACGGACGAACGTGTCGGCCGGGATGCCGGACGTGATCGTCGACCAGGTCCGGCCGTAATTCTCCGTCCTGTAGATGTACGGGCGGAAGTCGTCGTGCTTGTAGCGGTTCGCGGCGACGTAGGCGGTGCCCGCGTCGTGCTGACCGGGCTCGATGATGCTGATCAGGGTCTGCGCCGGGATCATGGGCGGCGTGACGTTCATCCACCTCTTTCCGTCGTCGCGTGAGACGTGGATGAGGCCGTCGTCGCTCCCCGCCCACAGCACACCGGGCTGCAGCGGCGACTCGGTGAAGGCGAAGATCGTCGCGTGGTACTCGGCACCGGTCTGGTCGAGGGTGATCGGCCCGCCGGAGTCGCCGGTGGTGCGCTTGTCGTTCCGCGTCAGGTCGGGGCTCACGCGATCCCACGACGATCCCTCGTCGCGTGACCGGTGCACGTACTGCGACGTGGTGTAGAGCACGTCGGGGTCGTGGGGCGACAGGAACACCGGCGCGGTCCAGTTGAACCGGTACTTGATGTCCTTCGCCGCGATGCCGCTCGTCGCGTCCGGCCACACGTTGATCGTGCGGATCTGGCCGCTCCGGCGGTCGAGGCGCGTCAGGAGACCGGCGTGATCCGCCGCGAACACGATGTTCGGATCGTCCGGCCGCACCGCGATGTGGCCGGCCTCCCCGCCGCCCACCTCGTAGCACTCCTGCCACAGGATCCCGCTCAGCGCCGAGCGCGTCGGTGACGAGATCGACGAGTTGTCCTGCTGCGCGGCATAGAGCCGGTACGGCGTCTGCGCGTCCGCGGTGATGTGGTAGTACTCGGCCGTCGGCTGGTTGTAGATGCTCGACCAGGACGCGCCACCGTTGAACGAGACCGTCGCGCCGCCGTCGTTGCCTTCGATCATCCGCGACGGATCGTTCGGGTCGATCCAGAGGTCGTGATTGTCTCCGTGCGGGATCGACTGCTTGTTGAACGTCTTGCCCGCGTCGCTCGAGCGGTACAAGTCCACATTGAGCACCCACGCCGTCTCGGCATCCTTGGGGTCCGCGAAGATGAGGGTGTAGTACCAGGCGCGCTGGCGGAGCTCGCGATCCTCGGAGCCCTTCGACCACGACACGCCGCCGTCCTCGGAGCGGAACACGCCGCCGTCGGTCGCTTCGATCAGCGCGAAGATCCGATCGGGTCGCGCCGGCGACACCGCGACGCCGATCTTCCCGAGGATGCCCTTGGGCAGGCCCCGATTCCGCGAGATCTCGACCCAGCTGTCGCCCCCGTCGGTCGACTTGAAGAGGCCGCTCCCCGGGCCACCGCTGATCATCTGATGGGGCCGCCGGATCGCCTCCCACAACGACGCGAAGATGATCCGCGGATTCGTCGGATCGATGCTGATGTCGATCCCACCCGCGGCGTCGCCGCGCGAGAGAACATTCTTCCAGGTCTTGCCTCCGTCACGGGTGCGAAAGATGCCGCGCTCGGGGTTCGGCCCGTGGGCGTGCCCGAGCGCAGCGACGAAGGCGATGTCCGGATCCTGCGGATGCACCCGGACCTGGCCGATGTTCCGGGTCGCGGCGAGCCCGAGGTGGTTCCACGACCGGCCGCCGTCGGTGGATCGGTACACGCCATCGCCGTGCGAGACGTTCCCGCGGATGCAGGCTTCACCCATCCCGGCGTACACGACATTCGGGTCGGATGTCGCGACAGCGATCGCGCCGACCGACGCGCGCTTGAAGAAGCCATCGCTCACGTTGCGCCAATAGAGGCCGCCATCGGTCGTCTTCCAGACGCCGCCGCCGCACGAGCCGAAGTAGAAGGTGTTGCGCTCTTTGGGATCGCCGGCCACGGCCTCCACGCGACCGCCCCGGAACGGACCGAGCTGTCGCCATTCGAGCCCATCCAGCGATACGCCGGTCCGCGCGACGGCCTTCTTGGTCTTCGGTGGCATGGTCGACCCTCCCCCGCTAGGCTGCGCTGCGACCATAGCGAAACAAGCCGACCAGGGCTTTGGGGGTGCGCACGTGAATTGGTTCGAGCAGCTGACCGGCATCGATCCGGACGCCAGCAGCGGCACTTTCGAGGCGATGCTCGCCGCGCTCGTCGGCGTCACGATCATCGTCACCGCCGCCTACGTCATGTCCCGTCGCAGGACCAAGACCGCCCGCTAGACCGATCTCGAACCGCACCGTTCAGGCGTAGTGGCGCGAGCAGCGAACGACGATCTTCTGGCCCACCGGTCCCCGTAGGAACATGAGCCGCAGCTCGTCGGACGCGCTCGCAGACCAGAATCCCGCAAGATCGCCGGTCAGCTGATGCACGCGAAGCGATGGATGGCGCTCAGTCGCATCGAGGAGCTCGAGGGCCTTGGTGAAACGCCGCTGATCCGCCTTGCTGAACGCGGCGAACGACTCGAGGAACTCGGATGTGAAGCGGAGCGTCGGGAGGGTCGCGATGGGTCAGCGCTTGCGCGTAGATTGACGTCGGCCACGTTCGAGGTCCGCCGTGGTGAGCTCGAAGACCCGGCCGGCGGCGATATCGGCCAACGACCGCTTGATCGACGCCACCGACTCAGCGGTGTAGGCCCACGCGTCCTCCGCGATGACCAATCGGGCGGGCCGGAGCCGGATCTCGTTCTCCTCCACCCGCACCTCCAGCTGGGCGCCATCCCCTAGGCCAAGGCTCCGCCGGGCATCGGCTGGCAGCGTGATCCGGCCTTGCGCGTTGACAGCGACCGTCGTGCGTCCCATCGGCGCAGTCTACTGACGAAGTGACACTCTGTCACCTGTGGCCACAAAGTGGACTGTCCTTGACTGGTGAACAGGCGTTCCATATCGTCCCGGGACATGCGCACAGATGTTCGGTTCCCCGCGCGGACCAGCCTGGCGCAGATCCTCGATGTCCTCGAGCGCGACCCTGAGTTCCTGAGCCAGGTCACGCACTGGGAGCGCATCCCGCCGAAGGCCCCGCGCTACGCGCCATTCCCCGACTGGCTGGATCCCCGCATCGCGCGATCGCTGCGCGCGCGGGGCGTCGATGCGCTCTATTCGCACCAGGCCGCGGCCCTCGATGTCGCACATCAGAAGAAGCACGTGGTCGTGGTGACGCCGACCGCATCGGGCAAGACCCTTTGCTACGACCTGCCGGTCCTCGACGCGATCGCGAAGGACCCGTCGGCACGCGCGCTCTACCTGTTCCCCACGAAGGCGCTCGCCCAGGACCAGCTGGCGGAGCTCGAACGCCTTTCGACCGAGATGGAGATCGAACTCAAGACCTACACCTATGACGGCGATACGCCCCCGCAGGCCCGTGCAGCGATCCGATCGGCGGGGCACGTCGTCATCACGAACCCGGACATGCTCCACACCGGCATCCTTCCGCATCACACCAAGTGGGTGAAGCTCTTCGAGAACCTGCAATACGTCGTGCT
>JANLWM010000302.1:0-5421 GCA_031364525.1 Chloroflexota bacterium
AGGCCCGGCGGCAGGGTGCGTCGGAGCGCATCGTCGTCCTCATCGCCGGACATCAAACGACGCCGGCCTCCGCGGACGCGCGGCTGCTCGCGCGCGCGGACCATGTGGGGCTGCGGTGATGCCTGTCGGTCCGCGCCCGCCGGAGGTGACCGTCGCGGGCTTCGAAGGACCGCTCGACCTGCTGCTCGAGCTGGTCGAAGACCGGAAGCTCGACATCTTCACGGTGAGGCTGGGCGACCTTGCGGACGAGTACCTGGCGCGCGTGCGCGCGATGTCCGCGCTGCCGGCGGACGAAGTGTCGGCGTTCCTCTACATCGCCTCGCGCCTCGTCCTGCTGAAGGCCCGCAGCCTGCTGCCGTCCCTCACGCCGCGCTCGCTCGAGGATGAGCTCGATACCGAGGCGGAGCTCCGGCTCCGGCTCATCGAGTACGCGACGACGAAGGATCGGGCCGCGGCCCTTGGGGATCGGATGCGCGCCGGCGAGCGCGCGTTCCACCGCGAGGGAGGCTCGGTCATCCTGCCGCCGAAAGGCGGGGACCCTGACGCGCTCGCTGCCGCGTGGCTCAAGGTGCTCGCGCTGACCCGCCGGACCGAGGAAGAGGTGGAGATCCCCGGCGAGCGGTACTCGGTCGAGCTGCGGACGGCCGAGATCGAAGCCCTCATCGCCGAACGACCTTTCGTGACGTTCGCTACGCTTCTCGGCGACCGGCCAACGCTCGGATACGCGATCGTCACGTTCATCTCGCTGCTCGATCTGTACCGGCGACTGGTCATCGACATCACCCAGGACGTGTTGTTCGGTGAGATCCGCATCGAGCGAAAGGGTGCACGGATGGAGGAGCTTCCCGAATGACGCGCTCGTCCGTGGCCGCGGCGATCGAGGCCGTCCTGTTCGTCGCTGAGAAGCCCGTCGGCCGATCGGAGCTCGCAAAGACGATCGGGGCCGGACAAAAGGCCATCTCGGAAGGGCTCCTGGAGCTCGAGGAGTGGTACCGGGGCACCGGCCTCCGGCTGCAGCACGAGGCCGATGACTGGCAGATCGTGACTGCACCGGAGCAGGCACCGTTCGTCGCGGCCTACCTTGGCGCCGATCGCCTCCGCCTCTCGGGTGCGGCGCTCGAGACCCTGTCGGTCGTCGCATACCGCCAGCCGGTGACACGGGCCGAGGTCGAGTCGATCCGCGGGGTGAACTGCGATCAGACCATCTACACGCTCATGCAGCGCCGGCTCATCGAGGAGCTCGGGCGCCGCGAAGCCCCCGGCAGCCCGTTCGAGTACGGCACGACATGGGAGTTCCTCGAGTGCTTCGGGCTCACGTCCCTCGACGCACTTCCGACCGTGCTGTCGCCCGAGGGCGTGCGGAGTGGCGACCCGGTGCCGGCCGAGTGAACGGGCGCCCGCCGCCGAAGCGTGCCGCGGCGCGACCCAGGCGCGCGCCCACCGGTGCGGTGGCCCGACCGACGCGCGGTCCGGGCCGGGCGCTCTCGGCCGGACCCGCACGCGGACCGGCCCGGGGACCGAGTCGTGCTCCGGCGCGGCCCGGCCGTCCGTCGTTCGCCGCGAACCCGCCCCGTCCTTCGCCCATCCGGCCGCGCCGGGCTGGGCCCGCCGCGGCCGTGCCCCATTCCTCGTCCGTGCGGCCCCATTCAAAGGACCGGCCGGTCCAGCGCCGCGAACGCAGGACGGCGGCTCGGGTGTCCGATCGCAAGCCCCGGCCGAGCCGAGCCGCGTCTGCGACCAGGCCGGTCGTCGCGCCGGCCAAGGGCACCGCGAAGGTCCACAAGATCCTCGCTGAACGCGGGGTCGCGTCGCGCCGCCACGCCGAGGAGCTCATCGCCGCGGGCCGGGTGACCAGTCGCGGCCGACCGGTGCGGATCGGCGATCGCCTCATGCCTGACGCCCCGGTCGAGGTCGACGGCACCGCCGCGGCGACCGCGGTCGCGCACCGCGACGTGATGCTCAACAAGCCGACCGGCGTGGTCTCGACGGCGCGCGACGAGCGCGGCCGGGCCACGGTCGTTGCGCTCGTGGCCGCACGCGAGCGCCTGTACCCGGTCGGACGGCTGGACTCTGACTCCGAGGGCCTGCTGCTCCTCACGAACGATGGCGCCTGGGCCGAGCGGGTCCTCCATCCCCGATTCGGACACGAGCGCGAGTACGAGGTCGACGTCGAGCCGGAGCCGACGAGCGCGCAGCTGTCGGCGCTCGGGCGTGGTGTGGACCTCGAGGAGGGCCGAGGCGAGCTCTTCGGTCTCCGGGTCGTCGGGAACGGACGCGTTCGCCTCGTGCTGCGGACCGGATGGAAGCGTCAGGTGCGCCGGATGTTCGCAGCCGTCGGTCTCCGCGTGACGCGGTTGCGGCGCGTGCGAATGGGTCCGCTGATGCTCGGCTCCCTTGCGCCGGGTAAATGGCGCGAGCTGACCGCGCGCGAGGTGCGCGGACTGAATGTCCACATCGCCTCACAACCCGGCAAGTCCACGCGCAAGGGGAAGCGCTGATGGCGATGCCCCGCACCATCGCGATCGACGGGCCGGCCGGCGCTGGAAAGAGCACCATCGGCGCGCTCGTCGCTGAACGGCTGGGCTACCTCTATCTGGACACCGGAGCGATGTACCGCGCCGTCGCGCTCGCCGCGCATCGGAAGACGATCGACCCCGACGATGCGGCGAGGCTGGCCGCCCTCGCCGGTGCCGCGCGCATCACCATCGGCCCGCCGACCACACAGGACGGGCGCGCGTACACGGTGCTGCTCGACGGGAGCGACGTCACATGGGAGATCCGTTCGGCCGAGATAGACCGGATCGTCTCGCAGGTCGCGCGCGTATCGGGCGTCCGCGATGCCATGGTCGCGCAGCAGCGCATGCTCGCCGAAAGAGGGCGGGTCGTCATGGTGGGCCGCGACATCGGGACGGTCGTCCTCCCAGATGCGGAAAAGAAGATCTTCCTCACCGCGTCCGCCGGCGAGCGCGCCCGCCGTCGCGAGGAGGAGCTCGCCTCGCGGGGCGAGCGCCGGCCGCGGCAGGATCTGCTCAATGAGATCCTGCGTCGCGACCGCCTCGATACGGAGCGCGTGGTCTCGCCGCTCAAAGCCGCGGACGACGCGGTCGTCGTGCAGACCGACGGGCTCTCGGTCAAAGAGGCCCTCGAACGGGTCCTCGGGGCGATCTCCCAACGGAGCTGATCCGCGTGCTCGGCGGCCCGACCTGGCCGCAGTCGCGCCTGTGGGTGTGGCAGCTCCTCTTCCCGCCGGTCCGGTTCTTCGGACGGGCGCTCTACCGGATGCGGCTCGTGGATGGCCACAACGTCCCGCAGCACGGGCCCTACATCGTCGTCGCGAACCACGTCGATTGGAAGGACCCGCCGGTCATCGAGCTGTCCTTCGGCGTGTGCATCCGGTTCATGGCGAAGATCGAGGCGTTCACCGTGTTCTTTCTCGGTGGCCTCATGCGCGGCAAAGGTTGTTTCCCTGTGCGCCGCGGCGAGGGCGACCGGCGCGCCGTGATGACAAGCCTGCAGGTGCTGCGGGCCGGCAACCCGCTGGGCTTCTTTCCCGAGGGCACCAGGAGCCGCGACGGGGCAATGCATGTCGCCCACCCGGGAATCGCGTTCCTCGCGCGGCGCTCGGGCGCACCGATCCTCCCGGTCGGCCTCACCGGCACGGCCACCGCGCGGATGCTGCGATCGGATATCCGCGTGACCGTGGGCCCTCCGTTCCGATTCGAAGACCTCGGCCTTTCGTCCGACGCGACCGAGCAAGAAGGCGCTGACGCGATCATGCGACGCGTGGCGGCGCTCCTGCCACCTCAGATGCGCGGGTATTACTCGTAGGGTCGATCGCATCGACCGGCCCGTACACTTGGTCGATGGAAGTCCTCCTCGCGCGCGAGAACGGGTTCTGTTTCGGGGTCAAAAAGGCGGTCGAGCTGACCGAGGCCGCAGCCGAATCGGGCCGTCCGGTCTTCAACCTCGGACAGGTGGTCCACAACCCCAAGATCAGCGAGCGGCTCGCCGCGCGCGGCGTGAAGGTGATCAAGGATCCGGCCGACGTCGAGCCCGGGATCGTCGTCATTCGCGCGCACGGGGTGCCGCCGGCGCTGCGGGCGCGCATCGAAGAGAACGGTCATGAGTGCATCGACGCGACCTGCTCGCTCGTTCTCCGGGCGCAGCGATTCACGAAGCAGCTCGCGGACGAGGGCTACCGGGTCGTCATCCTCGGCACGCCGGACCATCCCGAGGTGATCGGCCTCGTCGGGTTCGCCGGCTCCGACTACACCATCGTCGAAACGAAGGAGCAGTGGGAGAAGCTGCCGCGAATGAAGAAGGCCGGCGTCGTCTCGCAGTCGACGCAGCCCCCCTGGGCCTTCAAAGAGCTGGTGGGCCACGTCGCGGAGATCAGTCAGGAGCTGAAGGTCTTCAACACGGTCTGCCCGGTCACCATCAAGCGACAGAACGCCGCGACGGAGCTCGCCGGCGAGAGCGACGTCATCGTCGTCGTCGGCGGCAAGAACTCCGCGAATACGCGCGAGCTCGTGAACCTCGCGCGCATGCAGGGGAAGACCGCGTATCACATCGAGCACTCGACCGAGCTCGAGCCCGCGTGGCTCAAGGGCATCGACCGGGTCGGCCTGATCGGCGGGTGCTCCACGCCCATGGAAACGCTGCTCGAGGTGAAGGAGCGCGCCGAAGCGCTGGCAGGCTAGTGGCGCGCGCTGTCGTCGCCATCGTCGGCCGGCCCAATGTCGGCAAGTCCACGCTCTTCAATCGGTTGGTCGGTGAGCGGGTGGCCATCGTCGAAGACCTTCCGGGGACCACCCGCGACCGGATCTACGCGACCGCCGACTGGCGGGGCCGGGAATTCGCGCTCGTCGACACCGGCGGCCTCAGCGATCCGAAGGCCGGCCCGATGGAAGCGGCGGTGCGCGCGCAGGCCGAGACCGCCATCGACGAAGCCGATGTCGTGATGTTCATCGTGGACGCGAAGGCCGGCATCCTGCCGGTCGAGCACGACGTCGCCGACCGGCTGCGCCGGAGCCGCAAGCCGGTGCTCATCGTGGCCAACAAGAGCGATTCGTGGCGCGGCGAGGCCCAGTCCGCGGAGTTCTACGCCCTCGGCCTTGGAGAGGTCCACACCGTCTCGGCGATGCAGGGCACCGGAACGGGTGACCTGCTGGACGCGCTCGTCGCGGTGCTCCCCGCTGACGAGGGACCTGAAGAGAAGTTCGATGCTCGGGTCGCGATCATCGGGCGGCCGAACGTCGGCAAGTCGAGCTTCCTCAATTCGCTGGTTGGCGAATCGCGCGCGGTCGTCAGCGAGATCCCCGGGACGACGCGCGACACCGTGGACACGGTCCTTGAGCGTGACGGCAAGCGGATCCTCCTCGTGGACACCGCCGGCATCAGGCGCCGTGGCAGCATCGAGCA
>JANLWM010000307.1:0-5916 GCA_031364525.1 Chloroflexota bacterium
CAAACTAAAACCGCCTTAGGCGGGCCGGCTAGAAACCAAAGCGGCGGGTCTTTGGGCCCGCCGTGTTGGGGATTTGGTGGGCAGAGAGGGAATCGAACCCCCACAGTCGAAGACGGCTGATCTACAGTCAGCGGAGCTCACCACCTGCTCAATCTACCCAAGCCGCTGCGTCGAGACCCAAGTTTAGGGGCTTTCGACCTGGGACTCCACCCCAGCGACAATCAGACGCATGGACGACCGCACCCTCCGCATCGCAGTGCTCCTTTCGGCGCACATCATCTTCCTCTCGACCGCGGCCCTGCGCGTCGTGCGGGGCCAGCGTGGTCATCTCGTCCGAACGCAGGCACCCTGGTGGATCCAGTACTACGCCCCGCTCGTCTGGCTCCCCTTCGTATTCGTGTACTCGCAGGTCGCGTGGTTCGCCGGGCTCGTGCCGAGCGTCGATCTTGGGACGCGCACGCAGCTCGCCGGTCTCGGCATCGCGATCGCGAGCGCGGTCTTCGCCGCATGGGGCATGTGGTCCCTTGGCCGGAACTATGGGATCCGCCTCGATCTCTTCGAACGTCACACGCTCAAGACGAACGGCGCCTTCGCCGTCGTCCGGCATCCGATGTACTTCGGCATCCTCGGGTTCCACCTCGGCGCATCGCTCGCGCTCGAGAGCGTGGCGCTCCTGATCCTGACCGGCATCGTCGTTGTGCCGCTCACCTTCATTCGGGTCGCGGCCGAGGAGCGCGTGCTGGCCGAGGCATTCGCAACGTACGCCGACTACGCCCGCCGGGTGCCCTCGCTCATTCCGCTCATCGGCGCCCACTAGACGCGACACGGCGACGGCTCATGGCCGTCGCCGCGCGCGTGAGAGAGGGTGGAGGGTCTAGTTCGTCGCGGGGTGGTACTTCGCCCAGAAGTCGCTGCTGCTGAGGCCGCTCGCGCGGATCGCGGTGCCGCAGGCCTCGCTGACCGCTGCGGAGTTGCCGCCGCTGGTCTTGAACTCGGCATACATCTGAAGGCACTTCGCGGCGAGCTGCGAGACCTCGACGGTGGTCGCCGGCTTCGTCGTCGCGTCGATCTTCGGGGTCGTCGTGGGCGCCGTCCCTGGCTTGGTCGTGCTGGGCGTCGTGGTCGGCTTGGTCTCGGTCGTCCGCGGGAAGTACTTCACCGCGAACTCGGCGCTCGTGAGGCCGGTCAGCTCGATCGCCTTCCTGCAGGTCACGGTCGCGTCGGCCGCCTTGAGCGTGTATTTGGTGACGCACTCGCGGATCCAGTGCTGCGTGTCCGTGGAGGGGTCAGGGGTGTGACTCGGCTCGGTCTTGGGCGAGGTCGCGTGGGTCTCGGGACCGAACTTGGCCCAGAAGTCGGCCCCGCTAAGGCCACTCACCTCGAGCGCCGCCTTACATACCGCGCCGGTCGATTCGCGCTCGCCATTCGTCGCGTGGTCACCGAGCTCGCGGAGCGCGAGGTACTTCTCGACGCACTCCCTGATCACGCCCGGGACCTCACCGTGGGCGAGTCCGGCCGCGCCGGTAGAAGGTGACGACGGCGGCGGCGTCGTTGAGGCCGGCAGTTGAGCCGCCGGTGCGTCGGCCTTCTTTGGCTCAGCGGACGAAGAAGGCGAGTTTGCCGGCCGTGACGACGCCGATGGCGTCACCACCACGATCGGCGTCGCCGACGGAACCTCGTTGTGCGACGGCGTGTTCGAGAACTCGGCGGTGGAGACCACTGCTGCGCTGGCGGCAACTCCCACGACGAGAGCGCCCTTGCTCATGCTCGCGACCTTGATGAGCTGTGACCACATTGTGCTGCCCCATCCCTTCGCTTACGCGATGCGTTTCTTGCCCCCACAACGCAGGCGGGCCGGGGCTTCCTCATAGGAGAGAGGTACTACTTCCGAGGGGTGAGCGTGATCGCCGGCATGACCGTGATGGATGGCGTTGTCGGGCTCGTCGCGCTTCCGGCGAGGGTCCCAGTCGGTGTAGTCAGATATGCGTAAAGGGTGATCGTCTGACCCGGCGCGACGTTCGCCGAGAACCCGTATGAGCCGTTCGTCGTCTTCGCGATGCAGCTCGCTGTCGACGTCGGGATCGTGGCCGAGGTCGTGATGCAAGCACCGCTCACCGGCGCTCCGGCCGCATCGCGGACCGTGCCGGTGATCGTCATCGATGGCTTCGCACTCGCGCTTGGTGTCGGTTTCAGTGTCGGCGGGCGCGGCGGTTCCGTGCGCGCCGGGGTCCCGGCGCTCGTGGGGGCGACCGTCCGGGCGGGCGACGGTGATCCCGACGCCGGCAGTTGAGCCGCCGGCACCGAAGACCCGTTGAATGACGGCGAAGGAGACGGCGAGTTTGCCGGCGCGGGGGTCACCGTCGCCGCCGTCGGCACCGGCGTCGGGAGCGCGGTCTCGATCTGCGGGATCTTGCCGTCGAGCTCGACGACCGCGGACGACGCGGCCGCGCGCGCCTTTGCCGCCGCAGCCGGGTTCCCGGCGGCCTCTTGGCGCGCTGCCTCTTCGGTCCGGGTCTGCACGAGATCCAGCAGGTACGCGATGCGGTCATCGGCGCTGAGCTGGAGGTAGGAGCCGGCGGTCTCGAGCGCGACCCGCACTTCCCACAGCGGGCTATCGGAGCCCGCACCGTGGGCTGCACCACCGAGCCCGGCGATGACGAGGACGAGGGCGGCGAGCACCGGTGCGAGGCGGCGGGCGCCGAACGACCAGCCGGCGCGATGCTGCATGCGCGTCGTCCAGACGGTCTCCAGACGACCGCGGATCGCGCGGTCGCTCGCGACCGGGAGCTCCTGCTCACCAAGGCGGCGAAGCGCTGAGAGGAGGCGGTCGTCGCTCATCGGTCGGCCGCCGCGCCGGCGAGGGCCAGCTGGCCCGAGCGACGGAGCTCGCCGCGAAGGCGCTCGAGCCCGCGCTGCTGAAGGTTCCACACGGCCTTCTCGGCCTTGTTCAGCAGCTTCGCGACATCAGCAGCGCTGTATCCCTCGACGAAGCGAAGGAGGATGACTTCGCGATACTCGGGCTTGATCTTGCGCATCGCGCCGAGGATCGCCTCCAGCTCCTGCGAGCGCGCGGCGTCACCTTCGACATCCGTGCCGCTGCGGGGCTCGACGGTCATCTCGAACAGCGACGACCCCTTGCTCTTGCGGCTGCGGTCGATCGCGGCGTTACGCGCCACCCGATAGAGGAAGGCAATGAACGGAAGGCCCTGGTCGCGGTAGCGCCCGAGCGACTCCATGGCCTTCAAGAACACGTCGCTCACCAGATCCTCGGCTTCATGCGGGGACTCGGAGCGGGCAAGGCAATAGCGATAGAGGGGCTGGCGATAGCGCTCGTAGAGCTCGCCGAAGGCGCGCGCATCGCCCGCCTGGGCGGCCCGAACGAGGGCAGCATCCGCACCTGCTTCGGATCCCACCCCATCTGCTCGAGTACCCGCATGATCAGTCACCTTTTCCGGTGTTTCGGGACGCTAACGGTCCAGGTGGGGTTCTCACTCACCCCTTCGGGGGTGCGGTCCTGTGTCACCGGGCCGCTCCCTCTCCGGAGCTAGGAAGACCGTTCATGAGGAGCCGAACAGGTCGGCGCGTTAGCGCGCCACAGGGACACGGAAGGGGACCGACATGGAGCGGTGGCTTGGCGAAGAGGACGGCCAGGGGCTCGTCGAATACGCGACGATCATCGCGGTGATCGCGATCGCGGTCGTCGGCGCGCTGATCTTCGTGCAGGGTCAGCTGCAGACGATCTTCAGCAACATCGGGAACAACCTCACCTGACCGGCTACGGAAGCCGGTTGAACCAGAGCAGCGACAGCGCGCTCGCCACGATCGACAGCATCGCGGCGACGAGGGTGAAGAGCGCAGTGACCTCGGTCTTCTCCGACCGGAGCACGAGCTGGGTCGTGAGGTTCTCGTAGACCTTCTTGTGATCCGCGTCGCTCGTCGCGAGGAAATATTCCGCGTCCGTGTCGGCGGCGATCTGCTTCAGCGTCGGCTCGTCGAGCGAGGTCCGGATCGAGCGTCCTTCGAGGCTGAGGACCGCTCCTGATGGCGTGCCCACGCCGACCGTGTACACGCGGATGCCACGTTCGATCGCCTGGTCGATGATCGAGAGCGGCGGCGGGAACTGGTTGTTCTGGCCGTCGGTGAGCAGGATGATCGACGCCGGCGCCTTTGGAGCACCAGGCACCGCTGTCTTCGCGGGCTTCTGGGGAGCGTTCGGATTCTGCGGCTGCGTCAGCACGGAGGATGGCAGGTCCGACTCGCCGCCGGCTCCGGACGCTTCCACGATCGCGTCGAGCGACGTCAGGATCGCGCGACCGATCGCCGTCGCCCGCTGGAGGCGGAGCCGATCGATCGCAGCGATCACGAGATCGTGGTCGGTGGTCGGCGGCTGCACGATCGTGGCGTCGCTCGCGAACGCGACGATCCCGATCTTCACGTTCTCACCCTGCTTCAGGACGAACGCCTTGGATGCCGCCTTCGCGGCGGTGATCCGGTCAGGCTTGATGTCGGTCGCGCGCATGCTCATCGACACGTCGATGGCGAGGATGACGATGCCCTCCTGGCTCGGCACCTTGACGACCGTGACCGGCCGCGCGAGCGCGAACAGCATGAACGCGAGGGCGACCAGGTACAGCGCAGGCGGGATGTGCCGTTTGATGCCGGGACCGCGGCCGAGCGCCTCCTTCACCAGGGAGAGGCTGGCGTAGCGGAGGGCATACCGGCGACGCCGCTGCTGCGACCAGATGTAGAGGCCGAGGAGGATCGGGACGGCCACGAGGCCCACGAGGGTCGTCGGCCAGAGGAACGTCACGGCGTCAGACCGCCACGGCGGCGCGCATCGAGCGCTGCTGCTTGCGGAGCGTCGTGAACCGCAGGATCGCGTTCACCAGGTCATCCTCGGTCGAGAGCGACAGGACGTCCACCCCGGCGCGCCGGAAGGCGGCGGACAGCTCGGCCTCTCGTTTCTGGACGACCGCCTCGAACCGCCTGCGGAAGCGGGCGTCATGCGTGTCCACGTAGATGCTCTCCCCCGTCTCGGCGTCGTTCATCGGCACGAGCCCGATATCCGGCAGCTCCCGCTCACGGGGATCCTCGAGCCGCACGGCGATGACCTCGTGGCGCCGCGACAGCATGCCCAGGGGCCGCTCCCAGCCCGGCGCGGTGAAGAAGTCGGAGACCAGGAACACCACCGACCGTCGTTTGATCGTGCGGAGAGCATGTTCGATGAGGTCGGACACCGAGGTGTAAGGCGCGCTCTGCAGGCGCGGGACCTTCAGCACGTCGTTCAAGAGGCGCAGCACGTGGAGCTTCCCGCTTCCGGCGGGGACCGTCTGTTCGACCTTCCCCGCGTAGAGGATCGCCCCGATCTTGTTCCCGTGACGGGTCAGGAGTCGGGCAACGACGGCGACGAAGTCGACGAGCTGGTCGCGCTTCAGCGTTTCCGTGGTCCCAAAGTCGACCGACGGCGACAGGTCGAGCAGGAAGTGGGCGGTGACTTCGCGATCTTCCAGGTACTGGCGTACGTACGGGGTGTCCATGCGCGCGCTCACGTTCCAGTCGATGTACCGGACATCATCGCCCGGCTCGTACTCGCGGATGTCGGCCAGATCGAGCCCATGGCCACGGAACAGCGTCCGGTACTCACCCTGGAGCAGCCCATCGAGCCGGCGGATCACCGTCCACTCGACGCGCCGCAAGATGGCTTCAGGCCGGGACGTTGACATGGCCCTGCATCGGCGCCGTGGGGACAGGGATCTTCTGGAGCACGCGGTCGATGATCTGCTCCGGAGAGACGTTGTCGGAGAGCGCTTCATAGGAGAGCACGAGCCGGTGGCGGAGCACGTCGTGCACGAGGTCGAGGATGTCCTGCGAGAGCACGTAGGTGCGGCCGCGCATGAACGCGAGCGCCCGCCCGGT
>JANLWM010000313.1:0-7826 GCA_031364525.1 Chloroflexota bacterium
ATCGCGGCGTGCGCGCCCTTCGCCTTCACGGCATCCCGATCGAGCCGCGCGATCCGCGCCTCGGGCACGGCGGCCCGGACGTCCTCTTCGACGCGCTGCGTCCCGACGCCGAGATGCCGGATGCGCGGCGACGCGCACTGCGGGCACGCCGCGGGCGCGCGCGGAACGTGCTGACCGCAGCGATGGCAGACCAGGCGGCCGTCGGCGTGCAGCGCGAACGGGATCTCGCACGCCGGGCACGGGACGACGTAGCCGCAGTCGCGGCACAGCACGACGGTCGCGAAGCCGCGGCGATTCAGATAGAGGATCGCCTGCTCACCTCTTGCGACGGTCTTCTTCAAAGCCGCGCGCAGCGCGCCGCTCAACGTCGAGCGATTGTTCGCCTTGAGCTCCAGGCGAAGATCGACCACGGTGGTCTTGGGCAACGGAAGGTCCATGACGCGGTCCGGCAGCGTGAGCAACGTCAGCGGGCCCGACGTCGCCGCGGCGTAGGTCACGACTCGGGGTGTGGCGCTCCCGAGGACGACCGCCGCGCCGGTGAGCCGTCCGAGCTCGAGCGCCGTGTCCACCGCGTGATAGCGCGGTGCGCTCTCCTGCTTGTACGTCGGCTCCTGCTCCTCGTCCACCACGATCAGACCCACGTTGGAAAGGGGCGCGAACAGCGCCGACCGCGAGCCGACGACGACGTCGGCCGTGCCGTCGAGGACCCGCCGCCACTCGTCGTAGCGTTCTCCGGCCGACAGGGCGCTGTGCAGGAGCGCGACCCGTTCGCCGAATCGCGCGACGAAACGCGCGACGACCTGCGCGGTGAGCGCGATCTCGGGCACCAGCACGATGGCGCCCTGGCCGCGCGAGAGCGCTTCGGTCGCCGCCCGGAGGTACACCTCGGTCTTCCCGCTGCCGGTGACGCCGTGGAGCAGGAAGCCACGACCGGTGCCGATCGCCGCATTGATCGCGGCCATCGCCGGGGCCTGGGCGACGGTCGCCACCGCATCGCGCGCCGGGTCGTCTTCGCTCAGCCTGAACTCGACCGGGATACGTCGCACCCCGCGGGATCCCCGCGTCGCGAGACCGCGCGCGGCGAGGCTCTTTGCGGCCTCGAGGGTGCCGCCGGCCTGGGCAAGGTCAGCGCCGCTCACCGCGCCGGCGGCGAGCGCGCGCAGGGTCACGAGCTGACGTGCGCCGAGCCGCGGCTGACCGGTGCTCAGCGCCTCGTGACCCGCGGCCGCGATCGCGAAGATCGCCTCCGTCCGCTCCCCGCGCGCGGTCGGGAGACCGGCCCGGGCACGGGCTGCGAGCGCCGGGGGGAGCATCGCGCGGACCGCATCAGCGAGGCCGCACCGATACGTCGTCGACATCCACCGCGCGAGCGCCAGGTGCCGGGCGGAGAGGAGCGGCACCGGGTGCACGAGGCCATCGAGCGGCTTGAGCTTCACATCGCGATCGGCGGGCGCGCCGAGCCCGACGACGACACCGTGGACCGCGCGCGACCCGAACCCCGCGCGCACGAGATGCCCGGGCAGCGCGTCGACCCCATCCGGGACGCTGTAGGTGAAGGTCCGCGCGGGGCCGCGAAGGCCGGCGAAGACGGCGACCTCCGCCGTACGGATCACGTCGTTAGAGTTCGAAGTGCCGCGGCCGCTTCGCCTCGTTCTCGATGATCGAGGAGATCTCATCGACCGTCTCGTCGATCTTGCCGTCCTCGTTGACGACCACGTAGTCATACTCCGGTGCGGCGGCCATCTCGATCTCCGCGTTCCGCAGGCGAAGCTCCAGCTGCTCGGGCGTCTCGGTGCCGCGGCTGAGGAGGCGGCGGCGCAGCGATCCGACCGATGGCGGCATGATGAAGATGGTCAAGACCTCCGGGAGCAACGCCTTGATCTTCCGCATCCCCTGCGGCTCCGGCTTGACGATGACCACGCGATGCTCCTGGAGCGTCTCCGCGAGCGCGTCACGCCGCACGCCTTTGAAGTCTCCGTGCACCATCGACCACTCAAGGAAGTTCCCCGCCTCGATCTCTTCCCGGAACTTCTCGGGCTCGTAGAAGAAGTAGTGCTGGCCGTGCACCTCCCCGGGCCGCGGCTTGCGGCTCGTCGCGGTGACGTACACGACCGCGTCGAGCACCTTCTCCGTTTGCAGCAGACGGTCGATCACGGTGTCCTTCCCCGCCCCGGAGGGCGCGGAGATGATGACGAGAAGACCGCGGCCGTCGACGCTCAGCGCGCGAGCTCGAGCTCTTTGAAAGGCGGGATCGTTGAGAGCGGAGCCCCGAGGGTCGTCAGGAGCTGTCGCAGGTCGGCCGCGATGGGCGCCGTGAACGTCTTGGGTCCGGCGTGGGGCAGATTCACCGACAGGCGCCAGGCGTGGAGGAACTGCCGATGCAGGTCGTCGCGCTCTTTGCCCTTCCGTCCGTACACCGGGTCGCCAACGATAGGGAGTCGCGCGTATGCGAGGTGGACCCGGATCTGGTGGGTCCGCCCGGTGAGCGGTCGGACATGGACCAGGGCCCGCCGCTGGGCCCCGGTGCCGTAGGACGCGATCCGCACGAAGCGGGTCGTCGAGTCCCGACCACCGGCGCGCACGACCATGCGTCGGCGGTCGAAGGTATCGCGGGCGATCGGCGCTTCGACCACGACGGGCTGATCGCCGGGATCGCCCCATACCAGCGCGATGTATTCCTTCTCGAACTTTCGCCCCTGGAGCTGGCGCGCCAGCGCGAGGTGGGCGACGTCATTCTTGGCCACGATCATCACACCGCTGGTGTCCTTATCCAGACGGTGGACGATCCCGGGCCGTGCGGCGGCTCGGCCGGTGTCCGCGGTGATCTTCCCCACGACGGCATTCACGAGCGTGCCGGTGGCGTGCCCGTGAGCAGGATGGACGACCAGGCCGGCCGGCTTGTTGACGACGAGGACGTCGTCGTCCTCGTAGATGACGTCGATCGGGATGTCCTCGCCGATGAGGGACAGGGCCGGCTGGGCATCGGGCACGTCGACGACCACGTCCTCGCCGGCGTGGATCTTGTACGACGGCTCCACCTGCGTGCCATTCGCAGTGATGTGGCCGTCTCGCGCGAGCCGCTGGATGGCGCTACGGCTCAGCTGGGTCCGGGCGGCGAGGAACAGGTCGATCCGTTGACCCGCGATGTCCGACTGCAGCTCGAGCCGCTCGCTCATGCGATCGCTCGGGTCTGCCGGCGTTCCTGCCACCAGAGCAGGACGGTCACCGCGATGATCCCGACGACGATCGACGAATCCGCGACGTTGAATGACCAGAAGCGCACGCCACCCGGGATCCCCACGTCGACGAAGTCCACGACGAAGCCCTGACCGACGCGGTCGACGAGATTCCCGATCGCGCCGCCGAGCTGCATGCCCAGCGTCCCGGAGACGAGCAGGGAATTCGCAGCGAGGCGGCGGTAGTAGTACACGATCGCGAATACGGCGACCACCGACAGAATGGACAGCAAGGTCGTCCGCTCGGGCAGCAGTCCGAAGGCAGCGCCGCTATTGGTGACGTGGCTGATGCGGATCCACTCCCCGATGACGTCGACCGATCTCCCGACGGCCAGATTCGCCTCCACCGCGATCTTCGTGATGCGGTCAAGGACGAACACGACGGCGGCGACAGCCGCGACCAGGGCGACGCGACGGGGGGTCACATCATGATGCTATCGGCGGATCACCCGCCCGGCTTGGTGACCATGAGGATGATGATCGCGACCAGCATCGCAGTGATGATCGGACCGGTCTGGGCCACCTTCTTCGCCGTCGCGATGAACTCGGGCGTCGGTGGTCCCGCCTTCCCGATGGCGATCATCCGCTCGAGGCGACCGTTCTGAAGGACGATGGCGAGGTAGAAGGCGATCGCATAGATGATGAGTGCGATCCAGAGCCAGTAATGGCTGAAGAAGTTGACGTTGTAGCCGGAGACGAAGATGAGCGCCAGCCCACTGAGCGGCTGGAACCCCATCGCGACCGGCACGGTCAGCTTCCTCTCGATGGCGTGCATCGCTTCCAACAGCGCGAGCCCACCCTGTGGGCCGGCTTTCCCCGCCATCGGGCCGAGGATCGCGAAGGTGAACGTCGGACCGAAGCCGATGATCGCGCCGGCGACATGGATGAGCAGCAGGATCGCGACAAGCACGCTGGTCTCCACGCGTGACCCTCCTCAGCGGTGTGCGCGAAGACTACGCGGTGACCATGCCTCCGTCGACGATGAGGACCTGGCCGGTGATGTACGCGGCCTCGTCCGAGGCGAGGAACGCGATCGCATTCGCGACGTCCTCGGGGGTGCCGAACCTCCCGAGGGGGATCTGCTTCAACATCGCCTCCTGCACGTTCTGCGGGACGATGCTGGTCAGGTCCGTCGGGACGAACCCCGGCGCGACGGCGTTCGCCGTGATGTTCCGTGTCGCCATCTCCCGGGCGGTCGTCTTCGTGAACGCGATGAGGCCGGCTTTTGCGGCGCTGTAGTTCGCCTGCCCGGCGTTGCCGATGACGCCCGAGATGGATGCCACGTTCACGATCCGCCCGCCGCGCTGCTTCATCATCGGCCGGAGCGCGGCCTTGGTGACGAGGAAGGCGCCCCGGAGGTTCAGGTCCAGAACGGCGTCCCAATCCTCGGCCGACATCCGCAGAAGCAGGTTGTCCCGGGTGATACCCGCGTTGTTCACCAGGACATCGAGCCTTCCGTCGCCGAACGCGAGCGACTCCTTGACCACGCGCTCGGCATCGGCGTCGAGGGAGACGTCACCCTGGATCAGAGCGGCCGTCGAACCGGCCGCCTCGACGGCCCGTTTCGTCTCCTCGGCCGCAGCGATGTTGCCCTTGAAGTTGATGGCGATGCGCGCGCCGTCCCTGGCCAGCCGGACCGCGGTCGCGCGACCGATCCCCCGGCCCGCACCGGTCACGAGCGCCGTCTTGCCTGAGAGCCCCGCCATCAGGCCCTGGTGAAGATGAGCGTCGCGTTGTGACCGCCGAAGCCCATCGAGTTGGAGAGCGCTGTGGTGATCTGCGCCGGTCGGGCCGTGTTCGGGACGTAGTCGAGGTCGAGCGCGGGATCTGGCGTCCTGTAGTTGATCGTCGGCGGCACGCGCCCGTCACGCATCGCGAGGAGACAGGCGATCGCCTCGAGCGCCCCGGCGGCGCCCAACAGATGCCCGGTCATCGACTTCGTGGACGACACGAGCACTTTGTAGGCGTACTCGCCGAAGACCTGCTTGATCGCGGCCGTCTCCTCGCGGTCGTTCGGCTGCGTCGAGGTGCCGTGCGCGTTGATGTAATCGATCGCCGTCGGCTCGAGCTTTGCGCCGGCGAGGGCCATCTTCATGGAGCGGGCGTTGCCTTCACCCTCCGGCGACGGAGAGGTGATGTGGTACGCGTCCGCGGTCGCGCCGTACCCGACCAGCTCCCCGTAGACGTGAGCGCCGCGGGCGAGGGCGTGGTCCCGCTCTTCAAGGATCACCACGGCGCCGCCCTCCGAGAGCGTGAACCCGTCGCGATCCTTGTCGAACGGACGCGAGGCATGCTCAGGATCGTCGTTGCGGCGCGACATGGCGTGCATCGTGGAGAACGCGCCGATCGCGAGCGGCAGGACGGCCGCCTCGGCTCCACCGGCCACCATGACGTCGGCCTGACCGCGATCGATGATCGATGCGCACTCCCCGATGGAGTGTGCGCTCGAGGCGCAGGCCGAGACGTGGGTGAGATTGGGACCCTTCAATCCGAACTGCATCGAGACCTGGGCGGAGCCCGCGTTGGCCATCAGCATCGGAACGAGGAACGGCGAGAGTCGGCTCGGCCCGCGCTTCTCCATGAGCAGCACCTGCTCGACGAGCGTCTCAAGACCGCCGACGCCGGTCGCGATGGAAACTCCGATGCGCTCGGGATCCTTCGTGAGGTCGAGCTTGGAGTCCGCGAGCGCCATGGACGCGGCCGAGGCCGCGAACTGCGCGAAGCGGTCCGTCCGGCGGGCGTCCTTGCGGTCCATGTACTTCGTCGGGTCAAAGTCCTTGACCTCGCCGGCCATCTGCGACTCGTACGGGCTTGGATCGAATCGGGTGATCCGGCCGATGCCCCCGCGGCCGTGCATCATCGAGTCCCAGGTCTCGTCGACGGTGTGGCCGATGGGTGTGACGGCGCCCATGCCGGTGACGACGATCCGCTTCTCCATGCCTTAGGAGACCTTGGCCCCGATCGACCGGATCGCGCGGATCGCCTCGCGGATCGACGGCGGATCGGAGATGTTGACCAGCTTGACGTCGGCGATCCGCTTGACCAGTCCGTTCACGACCTGACCCGCGCCGATCTCGACGAACGTCGACGCTCCTCGCTCGGCCATGAAGCGGACCGAACGGAGCCACTCGACGCGCTGCGAGAGATGGCGGACGAGCGCCTCCGGGATGAACGCACCACTTTGGTACGGAGCGCCGCTCGTGTTCGCGACGACCGGAACGACCGGGTCCCGGAACTTCATGGTGCGCATGAACGACGCGAGGTCGCCGCCGATCGCGCCCATTGCCGGGAAGTGGAACGGACCGGAGATCCGGAGCGGGACCACTTTGCGCGCGCCCTGGCGCGTCAGCGCCTCGCTCACCATCGCGACCGACTCATCGTCTCCGGCGATCGTGACCTGGGCCGGCCCGTTGTCGTTCGCCACCACGGCACGCCCTTCCGGCACGGTCGTCGAGATCACCCGTTCGACATCGGCGGCCGAGAGGCCGATGACGGCCGCCATCGCGCCGCGCGCCCCTTTGGTCGCGGCCAGGCGGCCCCGCTCGGTGACCAGGCGGAGCGCGTCGGGGAACGTCAGGACGCCCGCCGCGACCAGAGCGGTGAACTCACCAAGAGAGTGCCCGGCGACGAACGAGGGCCGCAGGTCGGTCGGAAGCGCCGCGACACCGCGCGGCTCGTGGCCGTCGGTGATCCGCGTCCCTGCGGTCGAGGCGTCCTCGGCAAGCGCCTCGAGGATCGCGACGCTCGTGGTCAGGATGGCCGGCTGCGCGATCCGGGTGTCATCAAGCTTCTCGGCCGGGCCGCTGAAGCAGATGTCGCTCAGCTTGAATCCGAGGATCCGGTCGGCCTCCTCGAAGACCGCGCGGGCCCGCGCCGAGGCTTCATAGACCGCGCGGCCCATGCCGACGGACTGCGATCCCTGGCCGGGAAAGACGAAGGCGAGCGGCCCTGCCATGCCGCAACGCTAGCATTCGGCCGGAGTGGGCGCTCGCATTTCGATACACTAGCTGTGCAGTGAATGTACGGCCGTACGAGCAGCGCGTGCGGGCCCGCGGCCGCGTACGGACGCGAACGGCGATCGAGGCGGCGACGCTCCGCGAGGCGGCCACGCACGGGTACGCCGGGCTGCGGATGATGGACATCGCGCGGCGCGCGAAGGTCTCGCGACGGACCCTCTACCTCCATGCCTCGTCGAAAGAACGGCTGTTGCATGCGACGCTCCGGCGCCACGCCGACGTCATCAGCCGTCAGGTCGAGCGTTGGCAGCCACGGGGCGAAACGCCCGTGACGATCCTGAACGAGCTCGTGGCCCTGCATGAGCGGACGTATCGGACCGAGAGCGCCACCCTGGAGACGCTCACCGCCGGGGGCGTGCCGCGCGAGGTCGCCGAGATCCTTCGGGACCTCGACTCGGTCCGGCTCGCACTCATCACCCGAACGCTCGAGGGTCTGGCCAGGCGACGCGTCTTACGGGTGCGGGCGACCGAGGGCATCGCGCTCGCGCACGCACTCCTCTCCTACCCGACCTGGCGCACGGCGCTCACCGGGCCGGCCGGACGGCGGGCGCCGCAGCTCGTTGCGACGGCCCTG
>JANLWM010000331.1:0-3490 GCA_031364525.1 Chloroflexota bacterium
GGAACGTTCGACACGAGCACCGGCGCCGTGACGCTCCGCGGGAACACCGCGACCGCGAGCGGGGTCACCTTCACCGCCGGCTCCGGCATCATCAACGCGGTCAACGCGGTCACTGTCGGGACGGGCCTCCTCACAACAGGCAGCGCGATCAAGGTCGACGTCGGCGCATCGGTCGGGACCGGCGGTCAGCAGGGTCTAGGCCTCGACATCTCGGGTACTGGCGCCTTCGCGGGCCTCGGCAACCTGGGGTCGCTCGCGAAGATCTCGAGCACCGGAGCCTTCGCGGGCACGTTGGCACAGCTAACGGCCAATAGCACCCAGACCGGCACGGTCCTTGGGATCAGCGCGGCAAGCCTGACCAGCGGTAAGGCCATCGATGTCCAGCTCGCGGCGGCGTACGCGGGCGGCGGCGCGAACCAGGGCGCGGTCAACGTCCGCGGTGGCGCGTTCACGGGCAACCTCCTCTCGGTCTCCGCGGGCGCCGACGCGCAGACGATCTCAGCCTCGCTCGCGAACTTCGCGGCTCCGCTGACTCAGGGTCACATCCTCAACGTCGCCGTCACCGGCACGTATGCGGGTACCGGCGCGCTGTACGTCGACCTCACTGGTGCGACCGGCACGCCCTCGGGCAACGCGGTGGTGGTGAACGCGGTGACCGGCTACACCGGCCGGTTCATCGACCTTCAGATCGTCGGCGCCTCGAAGTTCGGTGTTGATGCGACGAACATCTCGACGACGCTCAACTTCGCGCAAACGACCGGCGCGACCTTCTCCACCGGGACCGGCGCGATCAGCCTCAACGGCGCCGTCACGATCGCATCGGCCAAGAACCTCACCTCCGCCGGTGGCGCGGCCAACTTCGACTTCTCAGCATCGAGCGGCACCTTCGCGACCGGCACCGGCGCGGTGTCGATCAACGGCTCGACGACGCTCGCCTCCGCGAAGAGCTTCACGTCTGCCGGCGGCGCCGCGAACTTCGACTTCTCGGCCGCGAGCGGCACGTTCTCGACCGGCACCGGCGCGGTGACGATCAACGGCAACACGACCATCGTGAACGGCAAGACGCTCACGGTCGGGACCGGTACCGCGATCAAGGCGATCGAGCTCGGTACCTGCACGAATGCGGCAGCTGCCGCAACGACCTGCAGCGTGGCGAACGCCAACAGCACCGGCATCACCTTCGCGAACCTGCTCGTGACCGACTCGCTCACGCTCTCCGCGCAGGGGGCCCAGAACGCGGCTCGCGGCTGCACCGTCGACACGATCACCGCAGGCACGAGCTTCCGCATCTTCTGCTCTGCGAACCCAACGACCGGGCTGGTGTGGAACGTCCTGATCGTGAGGCGCTAGCGTGACCACCACGGTGCACCTCACGGTCGTCCGACCCAGTTGAGCAGCCGCCCCAGTGGCGACGCCGTCGTCATCTCGATGGCGACGATCCGCCGCGCCCTGCTCCTGTTGATCGGCATCACCGTGATCGCGGCTGCCGTGTACGTGGGCAGGGGGATCATTGGCAAGCCGCCCACTGCAGCGGATCAGATCGACCGGGCCGCCTACCAAGTCGTCTTCATGAGCACCGGGCAGGCGTTCTACGGCAAGCTCACGATCGCCGACGCCGAGACGTATCTGATGGCCGACGTCTACTACCTCGTGACGAACGAGACCGGCCAGCCCGGCCGCCTCGTGAAACGCGGCGCCGAGGTCTTCGGTCCGCGGGAGCCGATGGTCATCCTCGCGCGCCAGGTCCTCTTCTTCGAGAACCTGCGCGATGATTCCGAGCTGATGAATGGGATCCGAGCGCTGAAGGCCGGCCAGGGCACCGCTCCGGGCGGACCCGTGCCGACCGCAGCATCGACCCAGTCGGCCCGACCCTCGGCGAGTCGCTAGCCGATGCCTTCACTCGGAGCCCGCGGCGCGCGGCTCGCGGTCGCCATCGTCCTGTTCGCAGTGCTCTTCGCGTTCGTGCGCTGGTGGGACTTCGCGCTCCCGAACTTCGGCTCCGCCCGATACCAGGCCGTTTTCCTGACGAATGGCCAGACCTACTTCGGACGCTACGTCGATCGGATCGGTCCCTACGTCAAGGTCGAGGGTGCGTACTACATCCAGCAGACCCCGACCGCCACCGAGGACCAGCCGCAGCAGGCGCCCGAATCGAGGCTCATCCGCCGCGGCAGCGAGTTGCACCAGCCGCTTCCGGTGGTGCTGATCCCAAAGACCGCCATCCTCTTCGTCGAAGATCTCAAGCCTGACTCGGCCGTCTCGCAATTCATCGCAAAGGACGGCGCGAAGTGATCGGCGCTACACCGGGTCGAGCCTGGGCCGGCTGGCTGCTCATCCCGATCGCCGCGCTCCTCCTGGGCGCGTCGGTCGATCCGGCGGCGCTCCCGTTCACGAATGCCGAGAAGCTCTCGGCGGTATTCCTTCTGGACGGGCAGGCGTACTTCGGGCATGTTGACGATCCGCCGTGGTCGGACTGGATCACGCTGACCGACGGCTACTACTTCGAGGATGCGCGCAAGACGACAACGGACCTGCCGGTCGGTCTCCTGAAGCGCGGCAATGAGCTGCACCAGCCGGCCGATGGCATGCGGATCCGCCGCGACAAGGTCCTCGCCGTCGAACGGGTCAGTCTCGACTCGCCGGTCGCGCGGGCGATCGAAGCGCAGCGGGCCATCGAGCGCGGAGCCGGACGATGACCCCGCACACCAACCGCCGTCCGGCGCGCGAGCGTGTCTTCGTCCTTCCCGTCGGCCTGCTCGCGACTGTCGTCCTTGGCGTCATCGCGGTGCTCGTGCTGGTGGGCGTCATCGCGAGCGGCGCGATAGGACGCGCTGCGGGAGGCACGGTCGTCGCCGACGCGGGCGCGGTCGCGGTGCAGCGATCGACCGCTGAACGCGACCTCGAGGTCGGCTATGAGGCCGCCGCCGACCAGGTGCGCAAGGTCCGTGCGCTCAAGCTCGCGATCTCGGTCCAGCAGGCCGACACGCTCGCGAACAAGGCACTCACCGATCTCGCGACCCTGCGACACAGCGCGCTCGTCTCGATCGCGCAACAGCTTGGGCGGACCGCTGACGTCGCTGAAGGCGAGGCGAGATCCACTGAACAGTTGCTGGATGCGAAACGCGGGCAGCCGCAAGCGTCGGTCACGCCGGTCCTGCTCGCGCCGCGCCTGTACGCCATCGTCGCGCGGTTCAACGATCTCGCGACGCAGATAACGGACCGCGCCACCGCCGACCTCACGCAATCGCAACCCGCGCCGCCGTCCGCATCCGCGAGTCCACGGCCGTCGCCGACCGCGAGTCCGTCGCCGACTCGGTAGCATTGCTGGAAATATCCCCTCGCAGGGGTACCTTCAGATGTGCCCGGCTGGTACGGTTTCTCTGCGTCCGAGAAGATCGATAGGGCTACCAACGAGCGCCAAAACGACCCATGGGTGGGAGGACCAGTGACACTCAGCCTGCGCACGCCCGGCGTCGCGCTCCTGGCCCTC
>JANLWM010000376.1:0-2107 GCA_031364525.1 Chloroflexota bacterium
GCGCGCTGCCGATCGTGGCGGATGAGGCGGTCGTGCGGCTCGGTGACGTCGACCGGGTCGCGGGAGCCTGCGACGGGATCAACGTGAAGCTTCAGAAGTCAGGGGGCATCGCCGAGGCTCGCGCGATGATCGAGCGGGCGCACGCGCTGGGCTCAAGGTCATGCTCGGCTGCCGCGCCGCCGAGACAAGTGTCGCCATCGCTGCCGCGGCGCACCTCGCGCCCTCCGTCGAGTGGGCCGACCTCGACGGCAACCTGCTCATCGTCGACGATCCGTTCATCGCCGTTCCCGTCGAGCGCGGCCGGTTCGTCTTCAGCGAACGACCCGGTCTCGGGGTACTGGTACGCACCTGAGCGGGCGATGGGGGACCGCGGTCCTCGCACTGTGCCTCGCGCTCGCCGGGCTCGTCGCGCTGGCCATCGCCTATGGCGGCACCGCCACGTACACCTCGATCATGCGCGACGCGGTCGCGAGCTTTCCCCTCGGCACGCTCACCGGTTGGCACAACGCCTGGTTCGCGTACGTCACGGGCGACGCGCCGCTCGACCGGGCGACTCTCGGAGGGAGCGTGTTCACCGCGAGCGAGTACTCCCACATGGCCGACGTCCGGAACGTCTTTGTCGCGTTCCGCATCGCTGCGGCCGCTGCCGGCATCGTCGGCATCGGCCTCGTGCTCCGCGTCGCCCGGCGCGATCGCCGGGCCACGGTCGTGCTCGTCCGTGACGCGGCGGTCGCGGCGGCGCTCGGTGTTGCGGTCATCGCCGGTGCGGCCATCGTTGCCTTCGACCCGCTGTTCCTTTTGTTCCACGAGGTGTTCTTCCCCCAGGGGAACTTCCTCTTCGCTCCGGACTCGAACCTCCTGGCCGTGTACCCCGACGAGTACTGGTACGGGGTGACCCTCCGGATCGGGTTCACCTTCGCCGCGGCGGTGGCCGTGATCGCCCTCGCCGCGACCGCGACGCTGCGACAGGGGCGTCGTTAGACTCCGCGACGTGAAACGCGTGCTGCTCATCGAAGACCTTCCGCAGGTCGCGGAGCACCTCAAGGGGATGCTCGGCCGCGAAAAGGACATCGAGGTCGCCGGCGTCCAGGGGCAGGCCGAGACCGGCATCACCCAGGCGACGACGGAGAAGCCTGACGTCGTTCTCATCGATGCGCTCCTGCAGGGGAAGGTCACCGGCTTCGAGGTCGCCAAGCGGATCCGCGCGGCATCGCCCGGCACGCGCATCGTCATCGTGACCGTCCCGCAGCGGCCGGTCGATCCTCGTCCCGAGCTCGGGATCGACGCGGTGTTCGTCCTTCCCGGCGGGGCCAACGAGCTCGCCGCGGCGCTTGGCGGGTCCAAGGACGCCCGGCGCGAAGGCTCGGGCCAGGTGATCGCCCTCTATTCGCCGAAGGGCGGCACCGGCAAGACGACGATCGCGGTGAATCTCGCGTGCGTGCTCCGTCGGAACGGCGCATCGGTGGCGCTCCTCGACGGCGTGATGCAGTTCGGCGCGATCCGCCACCTGCTCCCGGTCCCGCCGGCCACCCGCTCGATCGTCGACCTTCCCGCCGGTGCGGCGATGCGCGCGTCGCTCGCGGATGCGATCTGGGAAGGGCCGGGCGGGGTCGCGGTGTTGCTCGCGCCGCCGCGGCCGGAAGAGGCCGACCTCGTGGCGCCGGCGGAGCTCGCGAACGCGATCGGCCTGCTCGCCCAGAGCCATGACTTCGTCATCGTCGATACCCCGAGCCGCCTGTCAGAGGACACCCTCGCGATGCTCGATGCGGCGAGCGTCATCCTCATCGTCATCACCTATCAGGGCTCGACGATCGCGAACACGAGGTCCGCGATCGATACCTTCGAGGCGCTCGGCTACAAGGGTCAGAAGCCGCTGCTCCTGGTCGTCAACCAGTCGGACCTGACCGCCGGCCTCTCGAAGGGCGGCATGGAGCACGCGCTCAACCTCCCGGTGGTCGGCGAGATCCCGTCCGATTGGAAGCTCGTGAGCGAGTCGAACAACAAGCAGCAGCCGTTCGTCCTCGCGAACGCGAATGCGCCGGTCTCGCAGGCCGTGGCCGCGCTCGCGAACGCGCTCGTCAGCCAGCAACGGAAACGGTGACCGCGG
>JANLWM010000392.1:0-4444 GCA_031364525.1 Chloroflexota bacterium
CAGGCGCGGCTTGAATCCGGCGCTATCGAGCGACGAGAACAGCGTGTCGCGCCGCGCACGATAGTGCTCCGACAGGTCGCGGTAGTACGCCCGACCGAGGGTGAGTCCGGCGGCGACGGCTTCCTGCAGGGGCGCCGGCGCTCCGACGGTCACGAAGTCGTGGACCTTGCGGATGCCGTTGGTCAGGTGCGGGGCGGCCACGATCCAGCCCACGCGCCAGCCGGTCACCGAGAACGTCTTGGACGCGCCTGAGATCGTCACCGTCCGGTCCGCCATTCCCTCGAGGGTGGCCAGCGCGATGTGCTCGCCCGCGTATCGGATGTGTTCGTAGATCTCGTCGGTGACCGCGATGACGTCGTGCTCGCGGCACAGCGCGGCGATGAGCTCGAGCTCCTCCCGCCTGAACACCCGGCCGCTCGGGTTGTTCGGCGTATTCACGATGATGGCCTTCGTCTTGGTCGTGAATGCAGCGCGGAGCTCATCGGGATCGAACGTGTAGCCCGGTGCGCGAAGCGGGACGAAGACCGGCTTCGCGCCACAGATGGCCGCGTCAGGCCCGTAGTTCTCATAGAACGGCTCGAGGACGACGACCTCGTCACCGGGATCGATGATCGCGAGCAGGGTCGAGACCATCGCCTCCGTCGAGCCGCAGGTGACCGTCAGCATCGTCTCGGGGTCGACGCGCATCCCGTAGAGGTCCGCGTAGGTCCTGGCGAGACCGTCACGCAGCGACTGGCTTCCCCAGGTGATGGCGTACTGGTTGATATCCGCGTCGATCGCCTTCTTCGCCGCATCCTTCAGCAACGCGGGTGCGGGGAAGTTCGGAAAACCCTGCGCGAGATTGATCCCTCCGTGGGCCGCGCACAGCCGGGTCATCTCGCGGATGACCGACTCGGTGAATCCCTCGGTCCGCCGGGCCAGCGGTGACCGGGTCACGGCTCGAGCGGGCGCGCGATGGCGGTCAATACCCGACTGCTCGGTCGACGAGGTTGAGCAGCGGCTCGCCGGCCTTGAAGCGCCGGACGTTCTCGATGACCAGAGCGAGGCTGCGCTCCCGCAACCGCGGCGACGAGTTCGAGATGTGCGGTGTCAGGATGGCGTTGTCGAGCGACCACAACGGGCTCGTCGCCGGCAGCGGCTCGGTCTCGAAGACATCGAGCGCCGCGCCACCGATGCGGCGCTCCCTGAGCGCAGCGGTGAGCGCGGCCTCGTCGATGATCGGGCCACGGGCGATATTGATCACCCACGCGGTCGGCTTCAGCCCGGCAATGACCTCCGCGGACAGCATCCCGCGGGTGGCCGGCGTCAGTGCCGCCGTCACCGCCACGTAGTCGGCCTCGCGCGCGACCTCGGCGAAGCGTTCCGACGGTACGACCCGCTCCACGCCCGGCCCGCCCGGACGGACGGCGTCGCGACGCACGGCGATGACGCGCATCCCGACGCCGGATGCGAGACGGGCGAGCTCCCCGCCGATGCTGCCCATGCCGAGGATCACGAGCGTGGCGCCACGGACCTCGGCATGCGGGACCTCGCGCTGCCATTCGCTGCGGCCCTGGGCCAGCAGGTGCTCGGGCACGCGTTTCGCCGCGGCGAAGATCATGGCGATGACGTGCTCGGCGATCGGCACGTCATAGGCGCCGCTGTTGTTCGTGAGCAGAAGGTCCGGGCGGCCGCTGACCTCCGGCAAGTACCGGTCGACGCCCGCCGAGAACGTGTGGATCCAGCGAAGCTTCGGCAAGCTCAAGGCCGCGCGGAACCGCTCGGGGCTGAACCCGCCGAACACCGCCTCGGCCTCGTTCGCCGGACCGAGATCGTCACCCTCGATGCCGATGATGCGGTCGTCCGGCAATGCGGCGCGCAGCACGTCGGAGGTCGGCTGCGAGTTCCAGCTGCCGACGATCGCGATCGCGGTCACTGGAACACCGCGATCGCCCCGGTCGCCGCGTCGTGGAGCATCGCGCGCTGCAACATGCTCATGTCCTCCGGTGGTGTCGCGGGATCGACCAGCCGGACGTCAAGCGACTCGTGCGAGACGGTCGCCGCGCCCCCGGTGATCCGGGCGCGGAACAGGCAGATGTAGAACTGGTAATTCGTGACGCTCGCGAAATGCTTGTTGTCGTACACGCCGACGAACCGCTCCACCTGGGCATCGAAGCCGGTCTCCTCGCGGAACTCGCGCAGCCCGTTGGCGGAGGGCGTCGAGCCGATCTCGGCGTAGCCGCCGGGCAACGCCCAGCGCTTGTTGTCGGCTCGCTGGATCAGGACGGCGCGGCCATCGTCGTGGAACGCCGCGACGCTGCAGCCGACCTTCGGGGTCACGATCCCCGGATCGGCCAGGTAGGGCCGCTCCGGAGTGAAATCGTCGGCGATGGTGAGTGCGGCGAGCTCCTCCGCGATCGCGAGCATGCGCCGGCAACGGTCCTGGTCGTAGCTGTCGTGGGCGTGGAGCAAGCCGGTCTTGGCCATCCCCGCGAGCTCGTGGGCCCAGAACCGCAGCTGTTGCGAGGGGGGCATCTCCATCCACTCGCATACTAGCCAGCCGATGTGGTTCACCGGCACAGCTCTCAACTTCGCGACGGTCCTCGTGGGCGGCCTCCTCGGCACGTTCCTGGGAGACCACCTGCCGACCCGACTCCGGGAGAACGCGATCGCGGGCGTGGGCCTCTTCATCATGGCCTTGGGCGTGAAGTTCGCGATCGACACGGCGAACCCGTTGTTCCCCCTCGGCGCGATCGTCATCGGCGGCGCACTCGGATCCCTGGCCGGCATCGAGGACCGGCTCAATGCCCTTGGCGCGGCGCTGCAACGCCGCCTCGCGGCACCGGATAGCACGAGCACCATCGCCGATGGCTTCGTCACCGCGAGCATCGTGTTCTGCGTCGGGCCGCTCACATTCCTCGGCGCGATCCGCAACGGCCTGACCGGCGACGCCTCTCTGCTGGCGATCAAGAGCGTGCTCGATGGGCTCTCAGCGATCGCGTTCGCGGCGACCCTCGGGTGGGGCGTGCTCCTGTCGTTGATCGTGATCATCGTCTATCAGGGCGGGCTCGCCGCCGGCGCGGCCCTGTTCGCCGGCCTGCTGTCCGATGCGCAGCTCCGCGAGATGAGCGCGGTCGGCGGCCTCCTGGTCCTCGGCGTAGGGTTGAAGCTGCTGAAGATCCGCGATGTGCAGGTCGCCGACTTTCTGCCGGCCATCGTGATCGCGCCGCTGCTCGTGGCGATCGCCGGCGACATAGGAGGGCTCGGGAAGTGAAGATGCTGGAGTTCCGGAGCGACACGTTCACCCGGCCGACCGCGGCCATGCGGAAGGCCATGGCGGACGCCGAGGTCGGTGACGATCAATACGGCGAGGATCCCACGGTCAACCGGCTCGAGGAGCGTTCGGCGGACGTGGTCGGCAAGGAAGCCGCGCTCTACGTCGCGAGCGGGATGCTCGGGAACCTCTGCGGCGTGCTCTCCCAGGCGCAGCGGGGCGATGAGGTGATCCTCGGCGATCTCGCGCACATCTACCAGAACGAGATGGGCGCGTTCACCGTCCTCGGTGGACTGCACGGCCGGGTCGTGCCGAATGGCGACGGAATGCCACTGCTCCAGGACATCGAGACCGCGATCCGGCCCGCCGCCGGTCAGTTTCCCCGCTCCGCGCTGCTCTGCCTCGAGAACTCGCACAACAACTGCGGCGGGTCGGTCCTCACCGGTGCCGAGACGAAGGCGGCCGCGACGCTCGCCCACGAGCACGGACTCAAGGTCCACCTCGATGGCGCTCGGATCTTCAACGCGGCAGCGGCGCTGGGCGTCGATGTGAAGGACCTGACCGGTCCGGTGGACACCGTGCAGTTCTGCTTCTCGAAAGGGCTGTCCGCGCCGGTCGGCTCGATCCTTTGCGGTACGACCGAGACCATCGCCCGGGCCCGGAAGGTGCGCAAGCTCCTGGGCGGAGCGATGCGTCAGGCCGGGGTCATCGCCGCGGCCGCGCTGGTCGGCCTCGACACGATGCGCGAGCGCCTGGTCGAAGACCACGTCAATGCGCGCGCGCTCGCCGATGGGATCGCCGCGATCCGGGGCCTCCGGATCGATCCGGCAAGGGTGGTCACGAACATCGTGGGCTTCGAGGTCGCTCCCGGCGCGATGGATGCCGGCGCGTTCCAGAAGGCCTGCGCGGAGCGCGGCCTTCGGATCTCCCGCTACCTCGGGAACTCACCGCGTCTTCGGATGGTGACGCACGCGGACCTCGGTGGGGCCGACATCGACGCAGCGCTTGCGATCATGAGCGCTGTCGTGGCCGAGCTGCGGCAGCCGGTGACCGCCGCGAGCTGAATCAGCGCTTTTCAGTGCCCCGAAGGCGCGGATCGAGCGCGTCGCGCAGCCCATCGCCGACGAGATACAGACAGAGAACGGTGATGAAGATCATCGCGCCGGGCGCATAGATGAGCCACGGTCCCTT
>JANLWM010000095.1:0-2522 GCA_031364525.1 Chloroflexota bacterium
ACAGGAACAGGAACGCGGCGTTCAGCCCCTTCCGTGCAAGGAGGTCGAGTGGCCCGCCGGTGCCCGGGCGGCCACGCTCGTACGCGTACGCGGTGACCGCGAGCGAAACGACAAGGACGCCGGCCAGGGCGTAGAACGACGCCCATTTGGACGCTGCACCCAGGCCGAACAGGGCACCCGCGATGAGGAGATCGGCCCACGATGAGAGACGCGGCCGGTGGGCCGCGACGATGAAATACCAGCCCGAGACGATGAAGAGCGCGACATAGATGTCGTTCATTCCGATGCGCGCCTGCGCGAACATCGACCCGTCCAGCACGACCGCGACCCCCACGAGCACGGGGATGAGCCGCGACCGGAACAGCCGGCTTGCGAGCAGCACGAGGATGAAGGCGAGCAGCGCGCCGGCGATGACCCCGGGGAGCCGCCACGACAGGGCGAGCCGTCCGGTCTCGATCCGCTCCGCGGTCCCTGCACCGACCGCGACCAGTGTGTCTCCGGTGGCGTCGACCCCGAGCCGGGTCCCGGCGCTGGGGATCGCCGCGAACGGCGAGAGACCGTGCACGTCGACCACGACCACCCGCCCGTCAGCGACGGCGTAGAGGAAGTCGGTGCGCGGCACGACCGTCATCGCGGTCACGGCTGCCGCGAAGGTGCCGGTCCGCGCATTGGCGAGCGGCACGGTGTCCTTGTGGCCGTCGTTGACGTCGATCGAGTCGAGGACGGGCTCGTCCGCGCGAGCGAGCACGATCGCGCCGGGGCCCTGGGCGAACGCGATGGCGCGCTCCCTGGCCACGCTGGGATAGACCTTCGATTCGCTCAAGGTCGCGGGGTCGAGCACATGCACCGACCCGGTCGGGTCAAGGACGTAGAGGTCCGAGCCGTCCAGCTTGCTCGCGAAGCCGATAGCTGGAACGTCGACGACGACGGGATCCGCGGCGATGGACAGGAACGAGGCTGTCCATGTCGACGCGCCGATGATGACCCGGCCGCGGACGACGGCGAACGCCGTGACAGGCCCCGGGCGCGGCAATGCGTGGAAGGCGAGGCCCGGGAGGCCCGGGAACCCGGGCTCGTTCCGGTGCGCCGCGCGCGTGGCCGCGTCGAACGGGAGGTCCCCCACTTCGTCCTTCGTGACGACGTAGAGATGATCGCCATCCACCGCGATCGCGATCGGCGCGGCGAGGAGCCGGTGCAGGACCCGCGGATCGCCGCCATTCCGATCGCGAAGCTGGATCGTGCCATCGCCCAGGCCATAAACGCGCGTGCCGTCGGTGGAAACGGTGAAGGCCGTGACATTCTCGGGTGCGGGCTCGCTTCCGGTCACGCGGTCGTCGCCGAACGCGAGGACGCCAAGGGCCATGATCTCCTTCGCGAGGTGCGGGTGCGTCCACTCGTAGGGATCCCGTTGGGCCAGGAGCTCGAACGCCGTGCGCGCGTGATAGACCTCGTCGAAGTACATGTCCCGCGGCCAATCGAGCCGGAACCCGCGGCTGCCGAGGACCACGAGCCCCACCATCACCGCGAGTGCAAGGTCGCTCCGCATCGCCGGTCCCCCGATCGAGAACGCCGCCGGCAGCGTCCACCGCGTGCCGGCCGGCGCGGGTGGCGTCCCGGCCACCGGGGTCGCCTCGGCGCTCGGCGCAAGGCTCGCGTCACCGGTCAAAAGGAGGAAGCAGCTGTAGAGCGCGAGCCCGAGCATCGCGACCGCGAGGACGACCTGCCCGGGCCGGGTGAAGATCGTTGCCTCGAGCCACGGCGGGGCGAGCAGGTCATCCTGCGGATATCGGGTGAACGCGAAGTAGAGGGTCAGGAAGAAACCGCCGGCGAGCAGCAGGTACGGGACCAGCATCCGGCGCCGCGCGACGGCGAACGGCAGCAGCAGGACGAGCGCCGGGAAGAGATAGCGCTCGTGTGCGCGGGTCGGCAGGAAGTAGAACGCCATCACCGCGACGGCACCCGCCGCGATCAGCGCGGCCGTGTCTCGTCGCCACCAGAGCGGGACCACCGACGCGACCAGACCGAGCGCGAGCAGGATCGCGCTCGGGACGAACCATCCGGCGTCATCCTTCCAGAAGTCGAGGAAGATGCTCGGCAGGTTGAACGCATACAGCGATGAGTACGGGTACGTCTCCGACGCGCTGCGGACGAGCCCGATGAACGCACCCGGCGTCATGCCGAAAGGCAGCGCGAGCAGGAGCATCGTGACCGCGGCGGTCCCGGCCGCCCGCGCGATCGCGCCTCGATCGCTCGACCGGATCGTCTCGACGAGCGCCGCCACGAGCACGACGCCGAGCACGAGTCCGAACTGCGGCTTCGTCATCGTCGCGACGCCCGCGAGCAGGCCGGCGAGCGTCCAACGCCTCGAGCCCGCCGCGATCAACGCGGCGAGGAACGGGAGCGTGCCGACGGCGTCGACCTGGCCCCAATACGGACCGGCGAAGATCGGTGCCGGCTGCAGCATCCAGAGGCCGGCTGCGAGCACCGCGGCGGTCTCGCCGCCGTACCGTCGCACGAGCGGC
>JANLWM010000124.1:0-16462 GCA_031364525.1 Chloroflexota bacterium
GCTCGGGCTGCTCGACTCGGTGAAGCGGCTCGACGGCGGGACCCGCGTGTATACCGACGACGACGTCCGGCGGCTCAAGTTCATCCGCAAGCTGAAGCTGCTCGGTCTCTCGCTGCAGGAGATGCATGAGCTCGAGGGCATGTACACGCGCCAGCAGAGCAACCGCACCGTCCTGCCCCGGCTGATCGAGCTCCTCGACGCGCACCTCGACACCGTTGACGGCCGCATCGCGGAGCTCGGCGCGCTGCGCGACGAGATCCGAAGCTACCGCGAGCACGTCGCGCACCGCCTGCTGGCAGAGCGATGAGCGGGACGGGCGTCAGCCCGAGCGTCATCCTGGGTGCCGCGCGAACGCCGATCGGCTCGTTCCTCGGAGGGCTGGCGTCGTTCCGCGCACCGGAGCTCGGTGCGATCGCGATCCGGTGCGCGATCGAGCGGAGCGGCATCTCGCCCGAGGTCATCGAAGAGGTCTTCATGGGGAGCGTCATCCAGGCCGGCGTCGGTCCGGCGCCGGCGCGGCAGGCGTCGCTCGGCGCGGGCCTCGCCCGGAGCATCCCGTGCACGACGATCAACAAGGTCTGCGGCTCCGGCCTCAAGGCGGTGATGCTCGCGTCATCGCAGATCGCCGCAGGCGAATACGGCGTCATCGTCGCAGGTGGGATGGAGAGCATGTCCAACGCGCCCTACCTGCTGCGCGGGTTACGCCAGGGACTCCCGCTCGGCGAGCACCGGATGGAGGACGCGAACCTGACCGACGGCCTGGTCGACGCGTACGGTGGCGGGCACATGGGTCTCGGCGGCGAGAAGGCCGCCGCGAAGACCGGCCTCACCCGCGAGGACCAGGACCGCTTCGCCTTCCGCTCGTATGAGAAAGCCCTCGCGGCACAGGCGGCCGGCGCGTTCGACGCCGAGATCGTCGGTGTCGAGGTGAAGGACCGGAAGGGCAAGGTCACCCGCGTCGAGAAGGACGAGACCCCGCGGGAGACATCGCTCGAGGCGCTCGCAGGTCTCAAGCCGGCGTTCACGAAGGATGGAACGGTCACCGCCGGCAACGCCTCCAAGCTCAACGACGGTGCCGCCGCGCTGGTGGTCGCGTCCGCGTCGCGCGCGGCCGCGCTCGGGGCGACACCGTTGGCCCGCATCGTCGCGCAGGCCCAGTACGCCCACGAGCCGGACCTTTTCCTGCTCGCTCCAACAGGCGCGATCGCTCGGGTGCTCGAGAAGGCCGGCTGGTCCGCGGGTGAGGTCGACCTGTATGAGGTGAACGAGGCGTTCTCGGGGGTCGAGGCCGTCCGGCGCGACTTCGGGATCGCCGAAGATCGCTTCAACGTGAACGGCGGCGCCGTGGCGCTCGGCCATCCGATCGGCGCGTCCGGTGCGCGTCTTTTGGTCACGCTGCTCTACGCGCTCCGCGCGCGCGGCAAGCGGCGCGGCATCGTGTCGCTCTGCCTCGGTGGCGGCGAGGCCGTCGCGCTCGCGGTCGAGGTCGTCTAGATGGAGCAGGTGGGCGTGGTCGGCGCAGGGACGATGGGCGCCGGTATCGCGCAGGTCTGCGCGACGGCCGGCCTGCAGGTGGTCATGGTCGACGTCGGTCTCGACCAGCTCACGCGCGGCCAGGCCGTCATCGCCGAGTCGCTCGGCCGCCTCGAGCCGAAGGGGAAGCTGCCCCGTCCCGCCGCGGAGATCGCCGGCCGCATCCGGACCAGCACGTCGATGAGCGATCTCGCGCGCGCCGATTTCGTGATCGAGGCGGCGTTCGAGGATGCCGCCGTGAAGACCGAGCTCTTCCGCACCCTCGACCGGTCCTGCAAGCCCGCCGCGATCCTGGCCTCGAACACCTCGAGCATCTCGATCACGAAGCTGGCCGCCGCGACCACGCGCCCGGGCCAGGTCGTGGGGATGCACTTCATGAACCCCGTCCCGGTCATGGGCCACATCGAGCTCATCCGCGGGCTCCAGACCAGCGACGGGACGATGGAGCGCACGCGGGAGCTCGCATCAGCTCTTGGCAAGATCGCCGTGGAATCGAACGACACGCCCGGATTCATCGCAAACCGCGTCCTCATGCCGATGATCAACGAGGCGGTCTTCGCGCTGTCGGAGGGCGTGGGCACGGCCGAAGCGATCGACACGATGATGCGCGGGCTCAATTTCCCGATGGGCCCGCTGGCCCTCGCCGACCTCATTGGCCTCGATGTGTGTCTCGCGATCCTCGAGGTCATGCAGCGCGACCTCGGCGACCCGAAGTACCGGCCCGCACCGCTGCTGCGGCAGTACGTGCATGCCGGCTGGCTTGGGCGGAAGAGCGGTCGCGGCTTCTTCGCCTACGGCGCCGCATGAGCGGACCGGTGATCGGTCCCGTGTTCGGATTCACCGCGACGCATGAAACGACGGCCGGCTTCTACACGGACGTCGTGGGCCTCACGCGGGGCTCCGGCGACCCGAGCTCGAGCTGGCTCAAGACCGGGAACGCCGATGTGGTGTTCCATTCCCCGGATGACCGCGACACGCCCCCGGAGGTCCGGGCCCAGGCGGGCTTCGTCGTGTGGTTCGGTGTGGACGACATCGGCGCAGCGTTCGAGCGCGCACGCAAGGCCGGCGCGATCGTCGGTGACTTCTTCGGGGACTATTTCTTCGCCCGCGATCCCGATGGCCGGTACATCGGCATCCACGTGAACGAGGAGCACGCTCATGGCCACGATCACGAGCACTGACGCTTCGGGGACCGCAGCGGCGTTCGATCTGGACCTGACCGATACGCAGACGCAGGTGCAGCGCACGGCACGCGACTTCGCCCGCGAGAAGCTGCTGCCGATCGCCGCGGACATCGACGAGCAGGGGCGGATCCCGGCCCCGATCCTCGCGGAGCTCGGATCGCTCGGCTTCATGGGGGTCTACGTACCGGAGGACCAGGGCGGCGCCGGCGCGGACGTCGTCTCATACATCCTTGCGGCGGAAGAGATCAACCGGGCGTGCGCCTCGACGGGCGTCGTCATGAGCGCGCACAACTCGCTGGTCTGCGATCCCCTGTTGCGTCACGCGACGCGGGAACAGCAGCAGCGCTGGCTCGCGCCGCTCGCACGCGGTGACGCGCTCGGCTGCTTCGCGATGACCGAGCCCGCGGCCGGATCGGATGCGGCCGGCATGAAGACGACCGCGCTCAAGGATGGCTCCGGCTGGGTCATCAACGGGACCAAGAACTTCATCACCAACGGCGCGTCGGCCGGGACGTGTCTGTTGTTCGCGCAGACCGAACCCGGCTCGCGATACAAGGGCATCACGGCGTTCATCATCGACATGAAGGCCCCGGGCCTCACGGTGGGGAAGATCGAGCGCAAGCTCGGGATCAAGGGCTCGGACACCGCGCAGCTGATGTTCGACAAGGTGCGTATCGGCGACGAGCAGCGGCTCGGCGAGGTCGGGGAGGGCTTCGCGATCGCGCTTGGCACGCTCGACGGGGGCCGCATCGGGATCGCCGCGCAGGCCGTGGGGATCGCTCGCGCTTGCCTCGAAGACTCGCTCGAGTACGCGAAGGGCCGGCAGGCGTTCGGGAAGCCCATCGCCGAGCTCCAGGCGATCCAGTGGATGCTCGCGGACATGGCGACCGAGGTCGATGCGGCGCGGCTCCTCACGTGGCGGGCCGCCACACTGAAGGACCGTGGCGAGCCGTTCAGCGCCCAGGCGGCGATGGCCAAGCTCTTCGCGTCCGACATCGCGATGAAGGCCGCCCGGAATTGCGTGCAGATCTTCGGGGGCTACGGCTACATGAAGGACTACCCCGCCGAGCGCCACTATCGGGACGCGAAGATCACCGAGATCTACGAGGGCACGAGCGAGATCATGAAGCTCGTCATCGCCGAGGACCTGTTGGGATGAAGAACGAGCGACGAGCAGCTTTGCTGCGAGGAGCGAGCACCGTCAGCCTTGAGCAATTCCAGCGAAGCTGGAAGTTGAGATGACCCCACCCACATCCGGCCTCGGGGCGCTCGTCCTGGCCGTCGTTGCGTTCCTTGGCTTCGGCGCGTTCACGTATCGCGCGGTGCGGCTCTATCGCTACCTGCGCCTCGGGTGGAACGAGGACCGAACCGAACACCTGGGACGACGGATCAGGGACGAGCTCGTCATCTACCTGCTGCAGCGGAAGCTGCTGAAGCGTCCATATCTCATCCGGGGTCTGGCGCATGCGTTCATCTTCTGGGGCTTCCTCGTCATCACGGTGGGGACGACCGACCTGCTGCTCAGCGGACTCGTCGGGCTGCGGATGCCCGGTGCCGAGAGCGGGTTCTTCGTCTGGGCGGTCGATATCTTCGCGGCGCTCGTGCTCGCCTCGATCGTCCTTGCGTTCGGGCGGCGGCTGTTCTTCAGGCCGCCACGGATGCACATCGCGCTCGACGGGTACATCATCCTCGGCCTCATCGCGACGCTGATGGCGTCGCTGCTCCTGTTCGAGAACGCTGGTCTTGCGGCGGGGTTTCTCGCCGTCGATCAGACGCCGCCGCCCCTCGCGCGGCTCCTGGCGGTGCGATATCCGGCCGGGCTCGCCGGCGGCGTGTTCGCCGCGGCCTGGTGGGTCCACGTCGTCACCGTCCTTGGATTCGCCGCGTACCTCCCGCAGTCGAAACATCTCCATATCGTCACGACCCTGCCGAACGTGTTCTTCCGTTCGCAACGGCCGCGCGGCGCCCTCCGGTTCGTCGACAAGATCGAGGAGCAGGAGACCTTCGGCGCCGCATCGCTGCGGGACCTCTCGTGGAAGCAGCACCTCGACGGGTACACCTGCACCGAGTGCGGCCGCTGCTCGGACAACTGCCCGGCGCTCGCGACCGGGAAGGCGCTCGATCCGCAGAAGATCGTGCTCGACCTGCGGAACCTGTTGCTGCAGGAAGGTGACGCCCTGCTGAAGGATCCGACGGCCACAGGCACGCCGCCGGCGCATCAGCTCGCGTCGAAGCCCGAGGAGCTCTGGTCCTGCACCACATGCGCGGCGTGCGTGGAGCAATGTCCGGTGACGATCGAGCACATCGACAAGATCGTCGACATGCGCCGCTACCTCACGATGCAGGAGGCCGCGGCCCCACCGGAGGCGCAGCGCGCGATGACGAACATCGAGCGCGCCGGGAACCCGTGGGGTGAGGCCGCCGCGACCCGCGGGGACTGGGCCGAGGGCCTCGGGGTCCCCACGTTCGCCGAGCGGCCGGACGCCGAGTACCTCTACTTCGTCGGCTGCGCCGCGTCGTTCGATCGCCGGAACCAGCGGGTGGCGAAGGCCCTCGCCACGATCCTCCAGGCCGCCGGCACCTCGTTCGCGATCCTCGCGACGGAGGAGACCTGCAACGGCGACCCCGCGCGGCGGATGGGGAACGAGTACCTCTGGCAGACCCAGGCCCAGCAGAACATCGACACGTTCACGCGGTACAAGGTGCGCAAGATCATCGCGTCATGCCCGCATTGCTTCAACACGATCGCGAACGAGTACCCGCAGCTCGGCGGCACCTATGAGGTGGTCCACGCCTTGCAGCTGGTCCAAGACCTGATCGAGGAGAAGAAGATCGCGCTCGGACCCGGTCCGGCCGAGACGGTCGCGTATCACGATCCCTGCTACCTCGGGCGCCACAACGGGATCTACGAGGATCCGCGCGCCGTCCTGGACGCGATCGACGGCGTGACCCGCATGGAGATCGAGCCCCACCATCGCGAGCGCGGCTTTTGCTGCGGCGCCGGTGGTGGGCGCATGTGGATGGAGGAGAAGGTCGGCCAGCGCGTGAATCACCGCCGGGTCGAGCAGATCATCGACGCCGGCGCGGCCCGCGGCGGCCAGCCCGCGAAGGTCGCCTCCGGCTGCCCGTTCTGCCTCATCATGCTCGACGAGGGCGTCGGCGCGAAGGGGATCGGGGATTCGCTGAAGCCGGTCGACGTCCTGGAGCTCGTCGCCGCCCGCGTGACGCGCGAAGGAGCCACCAAGGGAGCGAACATGCCGCAGGCCACACCATGAGATTCCTCGTGTGCATCAAACAGGTGCCGGACTCCACGACCCGCGTGAAGGTCGCCGCCGGCGGCAAGGCGATCGTGACCGATGGCGTCACCTGGTCGATCTCGCCCTATGACGAGTACGCGATCGAGCTCGCGCTCGAACACAAGGATGCCGTCCCGGACACGGTCGTGAGCGTCATCAGCGTCGGCGGGCCGCGCACGAAGGACGCGCTGCGTCAGGCGCTCGCCATGGGCTGCGACGACGCGACGATCATCGGCGGCGACGGGGCGGACACGCTTGGCCCGCTCGGAGTGGCGAACGCGCTCGCTGCGGCGGTCACCGATATCACGCCGGATCTGGTCCTCTGCGGGAAGCAGGCGTCGGATGACGATCAGGGCTTCGTCGGCCCCGCGCTCGCGGTGGCCCTGGGCTGGCCCCACGTGGCGCAAGTGACGAAGATCGTCTCCGTTGCTGGCGGGACCGAAGTATTCAAGGAGACGGACGGCGGGCACGAGGTCTGGAAGGCGACCGGCCCGGTCGTGCTGACCGTGCAGAAGAGCGACAAGGAGCCGCGGTACCCGTCGCTGCCCGGGATCATGAAGGCCAAGAAGAAAGAGATCCCCGAACGCTCCGTCGCGGGCGTTGACGATCCCGTGAAGACGGACATCGTCTCCCTCGAGCCCCCGCCGTCGCGGGGTGGCGGGAGGATCTTGAAGGACGGCGACATGAAGGCCAACGCGGCGGAGCTCGCGAAGCTGCTCCGTGACGAGGCGAAGGTCCTATGAAGATCTGGGTCATCGCCGAGAAGAAGGATGGTGCGCTCCGGCGGGTCTCGAAGGAGCTTGCGGCAAAGGCCGCGACCCTCGGTGACCCGACCGTGCGCGCCGTGGGCGGCGAGCACGTGGACCCCGCCGCCGCGGCGGCCGCGCTCGCGGAGCGGGCCACCGCCGAGTCGCCGGACCTCATCTTGTTCGGGGCGACCCCGGGCGGCCGCGATGTCGCGGCGCGGCTCGCGGCCAGGCTGAAGCGCCCGTACCTCTCCGAGTGCACGGACCTTTCCGTCAAAGCTGGACACGTCGAAGGGTCCCGCGCGATGTATGCCGGCAAGGTCCGCGCGCGCGTCAGCGCCGCGCTCCCGGCCATCTGCAGCGTGCGGCCGAACGCGTTCCCGCTCGCGGACGGCGGGGCGGAGCCAGACGTGAAGGACGTGACCCCGGGCGAGACGCCGGGACTGACCTTCGTCCGATTCGAGCCGACCGCATCGAGCACCGGCCGCGTTGCGCTCGGCGACGCGCGCGTCATCGTGTCCGGCGGGCGCGGCCTCAAGGGCCCGGAGGCCTGGGCCCAGGTCGAAGCGCTCGCCGACGTCCTCGGCGCGGCCCTCGGCGCATCGCGCGCTGTGACCGACGCCGGCTGGCGTCCGAACGAGGAGCAGGTCGGCCAGACCGGGAAGACCGTGACCCCCGATCTCTACATCGCGCTCGGGATCTCGGGGGCGATCCAGCATCTCGCGGGGATGACCTCGAGCAAAGTCATCGTCGCGGTGAACAAGGATCCGGACGCTGACATCTTCAAGGTCGCCGACTACGGCATCGTGGGGGACGTCTTCGAGTTCCTCCCCGCGTTCACGGAAGCCGTGAAGCAGGCGAAAGCAGGCGCGTGATGCATCCCTTCGCAGGCGCCGACGAGCTCGACCTCGCCGCGGGGGTCGCCGCGTTCGTCGGAGGCCTGCGCGAGCGCATTCCGGCGGCCGAGGCCGAAGGAGCGATCCCGGCGGACGTCATCCGGTCGCTCGGGGATCTCGGCGTGCTCGGAATGAGCGTGCCGGAGGCCGACGGCGGCCTCGGAGCGTCGGCGGTCGCTTTCGCGCTCGTGCTCGAAGAGCTCGCGGCTGCGTGGCCGTCGCTCGCTGTGGGCGTATCGGTGAACAGCGGGATCGTGCGCGACTCGATCGCGAGGCTGGGGACGGCCGAGCAGAAGCGTGCGTTCTTCCCGCAGCTTTCGGACGGCCGCGGCCTCGCGTCGTTCTGCCTGACCGAGCCGGCAGCCGGCTCCGACGCCGCGTCGCTGCGGGCCACCGCTCGACGCGACGGCGCGGACTGGATCATCGATGGCCAAAAGCTGTTCGTCACGAGCGCGCGCTACGCACCGTTCTTCATCGTCCTCGCCCGTGTCGGCTCGGCCGAGCCCGCGCGGCCGCACGCTGGGATCACCGCGTTCCTCGTCCCGGCGACGGCCCCGGGTGTCGTCGTTGGCACGCCTGAGCACAAGCTCGGGCTGCAGGCGTCGGATACGAGCGCCGTGACGTTCGACGCCGCCCGCGTGCCCGCGACCGCGATGCTCGGGACCGAAGGGAAAGGGTTCAGCCAGGTCGCGATGGCCGGGCTTGATGCGGGCCGGATCGGGATCGCCGCGCAGGCCGTCGGGATCGCCCGGGGGGCCCTCGCCCTCGCCGTCGGCTACGCGAAGGAGCGCCGCCAGTTCGGCGCGGCGGTCGCCTCGTTCCAGGCGATCCGCTTCTCGCTCGCCGAGGTCCGGACCGAGGTCGAGGCGGCGCGCCTGCTGGTGCTCCGGGCAGCGTGGGCGAAGGACCGCGGCGCCCCGTACACGCGCGAGGCCGCCCAGGCGAAGCTCTACGCCAGCGAGGCGGCCAACCGCGCCACGTACGCCTGCCTGCAGGTGTTCGGCGGGTACGGGTACATGCGCGCGTACGGTATCGAGCGGTACTTTCGCGATGCCCGCGCGACAACGATCTACGAGGGCACGAGCGAGGTGCAGCGCATGGTGATCGCCCGCGCATTGCTGTCAGCCGCATGAGCAACACCGTGCGGCCGGCCCAGGCCGAGTCTTATTCAAGGGACGCGTGGCAGGCCCGGTATGAGGCTGCCGTCGCCGAACATCCCGAGCGCAAGGCGCGCTTCTCGACGCTCTCGGACATCCCGGTCGGACCGCTGTACACGGCGGACGATCTCCCCGGCTTCGATCCCGCACGCGATCTCGGCCGACCCGGCGAATTCCCGTACACCCGGGGCGTCTATCCGTCGATGTATCGCGGCCGGCTCTGGACCATGCGCCAGTTCGCGGGGTTCGGGTCCGCCGATGACACGAACGCGCGGTTCCACTATCTCCTGGCGCACGGGGTCACCGGCCTCTCGACCGCGTTCGACATGCCGACGCTGATGGGCCGCGATTGCGACGATCCGTTGTCGCGCGGCGAGGTCGGGCGCGAGGGCGTCGCGGTGAGCTCGCTCGCCGATATGCGGATCCTGTTCGACAAGATCCCGCTCGGTGAGGTCACCACGTCGATGACCATCAACGGGCCGGCCTCGATCGTCTGGGCGATGTACCTCGCCGCCGCCGAGGAGCGGGGGATCCCGTTCTCCAAGCTCGGCGGGACCATCCAGAACGACTGCCTCAAGGAGTACATCGCGCAGCGGGAGTGGATCGTTCCGGTGAAGCCGGCGATGGAGCTCGTCGTCGACAGCTTCCGCTATGGCGCGCGGGAGGTGCCGAAATGGAACACGGTCTCCATCAGTGGCTATCACATCCGCGAGGCCGGCTCGACCGCGCAGCAGGAGCTCGCGTTCACCCTCCTTGATGGGCTCGAGTACGTGAAGTGGGGCGTCGCCGCCGGGCTCGATGTCAACGACTTCGCGCCACACCTCTCGTTCTTCTTCGACGTCCACAACGACTTCTTCGAGGAGGTCGCGAAGTTCCGGGCCGCCCGTCGCATCTGGGCGCGCGAGATGGAGCGCCGCTACCACCCGACCAACGAGAAGGCGCTGCTCATGCGCACGCACGCCCAGACGGCCGGCGTCTCGCTGACGGCGCAGCAGCCGTACAACAACGTCGTCCGCGTCGCCCTCCAGGCGCTCGCGGCCGTCCTCGGTGGGACGCAGTCGCTGCACACGAACTCGCTGGACGAGACCTATGCCCTGCCGACCGAGGAGGCAGTGACGCTCGCGCTCCGCACCCAGCAGGTCATCGCCCATGAGTCCGGCGTCGGCGATACGGTCGACCCGCTGGCCGGCTCGTATTACCTCGAGCACCTCACCAACGAGATGGAGCGCTCGTTCGAGAAATACCGCGACGAGATCGATGGCATGGGCGGCATGGTGGCGGCCGTCGAGCGCGGCTACCCGCAGCGGGAGATCATCGAGGCGTCCTTCCACTTCCAACAGCAGGTCGAGGAGAAGGAAAAGATCATCGTCGGGATCAACAAGTACGTGTCCGACGAGGACGAGGCCAAGGTCCCGACGCTCGCGATCGATCCCGATGTCGAGCGAAAGCAGATCGAGCGCCTGGCCGCGGTGCGTGCGAAACGCGATCCCGGCCGCTGGCGCGAGGCCATGGAGCGCCTCCGCGCCGCGGCGACGGCCCATGGCGAGCTCATGCCCGAGTTCCTCGAATGCGCGCGTTCGATGGCCGCGGTGGGTGAGCAGGTCCAGGTGCTGAAGGACGTCTATGGCGAGTACCACGACCCGGGGTACTTCTAGTGGGCACCGCACCTGCGACGGCGCAGGAGCTCCTCGATCAGGTCGATGACGGCTGGCGCCGATTTCGCGAGGCTGCGCGACACGTCGGCCGGGCCGGCATGAGCGGCCGGACCGGTGGAGGCTGGACGTTCCACGACCTCTTCGCGCACATCGCCGGGTGGCACGACCTCACCGCCCGGCGCCTCGCCGTGTTGCGCACGACGGGCGGGTTCCCCGGTCCGGGCGACGAAGACGCGGTGGGGATCCCCGCGTTCGCGAACGCCGACGAGTTCAACGCCCGGCTCATCTCGAGCCACCGGCTCGTCGGCCCGGAGGCGCTGATCGACGAGCTCGACACGACCTTTCGGTCCCTGCGCAGCGAGCTGGTCCAGCTCTCGGATGCCCAGATCCACGCGGACGATGGCCGGGTCATCGCGGTCGTCGCCGGGAACACCTATGGCCACTACCTGGAGCACGCGGCGGAGCTGGGTCTCGCATGAAAAGACCGATCAGGGTCGTCATGGCGAAGGCGGGTCTCGATGGCCACGATCGCGGCGTGAAGGTCGTCGCGCGTGCGCTGCGCGACGCCGGAATGGAAGTGATCTACACCGGCGTCCACCAGACGCCGGAAGCCGTCGTCGAGACCGCATTGCAGGAGGACGCCGACGCGATCGGCCTCTCGCTGCTCTCCGGGGCGCACAACTACCTCTTCCCCCGCGTGGCCGAGCTCATGAAGGAGAAGGGGATGGACGACGTGCTGCTGTTCGGCGGCGGCATCATCCCGGAGGAGGACATCGAGGGCCTGAAGAAGCACGGCGTCGAGCGGATCTTCCAGCCCGGCGCGTCCCTCGAAGAGATCATCGCGTACGTGCGCGTCGCCGTGGCCAAGCGCCGCGGCCAACCGGCGTAAAGGAGAGCGACATGGCGAAGAAGGACGACCGACCGATCGATGTTGGGCTCGCGGCCCTGACCGGCGCTGACGAAGCGACGGCAACGGCATTCTGGAAGAAGCGGATGGAGCTCATCGCCTCGATCCCCAGCGAGATCGCCAGGGTCGGCGCGCTCACCCCGCAGCTTCGCGAGCTCACCCGCGTGGCCAATGACGGTGAGCGCGAGCGCCTCACCCGCGCCCGCGTCGTCGCGTTCGCGCAGCTGAGCGCCGACGGTCGCCAGAAGCTCGGCGCTGCGCGCGCCGCGGCCTGGAAGATCGATCCGGAGGTCATGCAGAAGGACCAGGCCCTCGTCGACAAGATCCTTCCCACCGTGGAGGCCGGCGTGCGGTCGGTCTATCCGATCCCCCCGGGCCGGTAGTGGACCTCCGCTATCGGGACGATCAGCTCGCCGTCCGGGACGCCGTTCGTGCGTTCGTTCGCGAGCGGATCTGGCCGCGCGCGTCCGGCTGGAGCGAGGCCGGCGCGTTCCCGATGGCCCTCCTGCCCGAGCTGGCAGGGATGGGCCTCACCGGCCTGGGCGTCCCGACCGAGCTCGGCGGATCAGGGCTGGACGCGCTGACGACGGCCCTCGTGGCAGAGGAACTCGGTGCCGGCGACGGATCGGTGGCCCTCACCCTTGCGGCGCACAACTCGCTCTGTATCGGTCACCTCGTCGTGGCGGCGTCGAGCGAGCAAAAGCAGCGCTGGCTCCCGCCGCTCGCCCGCGGCGAGCACCTCGGGGCGTGGGCCCTGACCGAGCCGGGTGCCGGATCCGACGCGGTGTCGTCCAAGACCACGGCGACGCGCGACGGCGATGGCTGGCTGCTGAATGGCCAAAAGCAGTTCATCACGAACGGGTCGATCGCGACGCTCATCGTGGTCATCGCGGCCACCGCGGACCGGCGGCTCACCGCGTTCGGCGTCCGCTCCGATCAGCCCGGATTTCGCGCGGGGAAGCCTGAGAAGAAGATGGGCCTCTGGGCCTCCGACACCGCCCCCTTGGTGTTCGAGGACTGCCGGGTGACCGAGGCCGATCGCATCGGCGAGCTGGGCGCGGCCTTCGGCGATGTCCGGAAGGTCCTCGATCGCGGGAGGATCGGCATCGGGGCGCTCGCGATCGGCCTCGGTCGCGCGGCGCTCGAGACCGCCACCGCCTATTCGAAGGAGCGCCGGCAGTTCGGCAAGGCGTTGTCCGAGTTCCAGATGATCCAGTGGAAGCTCGCGACCGCACGGACCGAGCTCGACGCAGGCCGCCTCCTCATCCATCGAGCCGCGAGCCTCGCCGACGCCGGCAAGCCGTTCACCCGTGAGGCGTCGATGGGAAAGCTCTACGCCACCGAGGCCGCGAGCCGCGCGGCGAACGCGGCGCTCCAGGTGCTCGGTGGCTACGGCTACCTGCGGGACCATCCGGTCGAGCGCATCGTGCGCGACGCGCGATTGATGGAGATCGGGGAGGGCACGAGCGAGATCCAGCGGATCGTCATCGCGAGAGACCTCGTCCTGGCGTCATGATCGCGTCCGCCGAGTCGCACCTCGCGCAGGCTCGGGCCGGCGACAAGCGGAGCATCGCGCGGCTGCTGACGATCGTGGAGAACGACGAGCCGGGATGCGCCGACATCCTTCGCTCCCTCTATCCCGAGACCGGCCGGGCCCGCGTCGTCGGCGTCACCGGACCGCCCGGCGGCGGCAAGAGCACCCTCGTGTCGCGGCTCGCGGCGCAGTATGCCTCCACGTACGAGCGGATCGCGATCGTCGCGGTGGATCCGTCGAGCCCGTTCACCGGCGGCGCGATCCTCGGCGATCGCATCCGGATGCGCGACCGTTTTCTCGAAGAGGGCGTGTTCATTCGCAGCATGGCCAGCCGTGGACATGCCGGCGGCCTCTCGCGGGCGACGATGCGTGTGGTCAATGTCCTTGATGCGCTCGGCACGGGTCTCGTGATCGTCGAGACCGTCGGGGTCGGTCAGGAGGAGGTCGAGGTCGTTCGCGTCGCGGACACCGTGTGCCTTGTCACGGTCCCCGGCCTTGGCGACGACATCCAGGCGATCAAGGCCGGCGTCCTCGAGATCGCGGATGTGCTCGTGGTCAACAAGGCCGACAAGCCGGGGGCGGATGAGACGGCGCGGGACCTGATGCAGATGCTGAGCCTCGGGAAGGGCCGGACCCCCTGGAAGCCGCCGATCGTCCGGACGAGCGCGCAGGACAACACCGGCATCGACGAGCTCGCCAGGGCCATCGACGCGCATGTGGAATGGTCCACCGCGAGCGGTGACCGCGATGCCCGCCGGGCCGGCGCGGCGCGTCAGGAGGTGGAGGCGCTCCTGCGCGAAGCGCTGGTGAAGCGGCTCGAGGAGCGCATCGGACAGGACCGCGTCACCGAGGCCGTCGCGCGGGTCGCCCGCCGCGAGCTCGATCCCTACCGCGCCGTCGACGAGCTGCTCGCGGACCGGTGATCGAGCTCACGATCTTCCGGACCGGGGCGGTCGAGCTCGCACGATCGGCGTTCGCGCCCTGGCTCGGCTCATCGGAACGCGACGGGTTCGTCGAGTGCCCGGTCTGGTCGGCCCTGTTGCGCACCCCTGAAGGGCTGATCCTCTTCGACACCGGTCTTCACCCGGTCCACGTCGAACGTCCCGAGGCCACGTTCGGCCCGAACCCCGCGCTGCGGATCACGATGACCGCGGAGGACGCGATCGTGTCCCGCCTGGCCGACCTTGGCGTACAACCGGACGACGTCACGGTGGTCGTGAACAGCCATCTGCATTTCGACCACGCCGGGAACAATCGCGCGTTCCCGAAGGCGACGTTCATCGTCCAGGCCGAGCAGCTCGCGTACGCGAAGGGCCGGCCGAATTTCCCCGGTGTCTATTGGGACGACCCGGAGCTCACCTATCTGCCCACGACGGGGCGCGCTCGGGTGGCCCAGGGCGTCGAGGTCGTGCCGACCCCGGGCCACGCGCCCGGCCATCAGTCGCTGGTCGTCGATCTCGTGGAGACCGGGCGGGTCGTCCTCTGCGGCGACGCGGCGTTCACCCGCGCCAATCTGGAGCGCGGCGAGACGCCGGGTCACGATCCGGTCGCGGCGAAGGAGTCGCTCGCGCTCATCCGGTCGCTGGTGAAGGACGATCTCGACCGTGCGTTCCCGTCGCACGACGCCTCCGTCTTCCGGCCGGGGACGTATCGCTGATGCCCGGCACCTATCCTCGACCGCGATGACGACACGGATCGAGCGGCTCGAAGCGCTGCGCGCCCAGGCCGCGCGCGGCGGTGGTGACGACCGCATCGCGCAGCAGCACGCGAAAGGCAAGCTCACGGCGCGCGAGCGGATCGATCTCGTCCTGGACGAGGGCAGCTTCACCGAGCTGGACGCGTTCGTCGCGGCGCGCGGAGGCGACCTCGCGCCCGCCGCCGACCAGGTGCTCGGCGACGGTGTCGTGACCGGCTTCGGGCGGATCGACGGCCGACTCGTGTACATCTTCTCGCAGGACTTCACCGTGTTCGGCGGCTCGCTCGCCGAGGCCCACGCCGCGAAGATCGTGAAGGTGATGGACCAGGCGCTGCGCAACGGCGCGCCGATCATCGGACTCAACGACAGCGGCGGCGCGAGGATCCAGGAGGGCGTGGTGTCCCTTGGGGGCTACGCCGACATCTTCCTGCGCAACGTGCTCTGCAGCGGCGTCATCCCGCAGCTCTCGGCGGTCATGGGCCCCTGCGCCGGGGGCGCGGTGTACTCACCGGCGATCACGGATTTCGTCGCGATGGTCAGGGACACGTCGTACATGTTCGTCACCGGACCGAACGTCGTGAAGGCGGTCACGCACGAGGACGTGAGCTTCGAGGACCTCGGTGGGGCCGAGACGCATGCTCGCATCTCGGGCGTCGCGCATTTCGTCGCGGACGACGAGGTCCGCTGCGCGGCACTCTTGCGCGAGCTCATCGGCTACGTGCCCTCGAACAATCTGGACCCGGCGCCGCGCCTCGCGACCGACGATCCGGCCTACCGCGCGGACCTGGAGCTCGACGCCATCATTCCCGAGTCGGCGGCCAAGCCGTACGACATGAAAGATGTCATCAGGCGGGTCGTCGATGACGGCAAGATGCTCGAGGTCCACGCCGAGTGGGCCCAGAACATCATCTGCACGTTCGCGCGGCTCGACGGGACGAGCGTCGGCGTCGTCGCCCAGCAGCCGATGGTCCTCGCGGGGGTGCTCGACATCAACGCGTCGGTCAAGGCGGCGCGGTTCGTCCGGTTCTGCGACGCGTTCAACATCCCGCTCGTCACGTTCGTCGATGTGCCGGGATTCCTGCCCGGGACGGCGCAGGAGCACGGCGGGATCATCCGAAATGGCGCGAAGCTCCTCTACGCCTATGCGGAAGCGACGGTCCCAAAGCTCACCGTGATCACCCGCAAGGCCTACGGCGGCGCATACGACGTGATGTCGAGCAAGCACATCCGAGGTGACTACAACGTTGCCTGGCCGGGCGCGGAGATCGCGGTCATGGGACCGGAGGGTGCGGTCAACATCCTCTACAAGGACGAGCTGGCCACGTCGAAGGATCCGGACGCGCGGCGTGCCGAGCTGACCAAGGACTACGCGGAGACGTACGCGAACCCGTACGTCGCCGCGGCGCGTGGCTATCTCGACGACATCATCGAGCCGCACGAGACCCGTCCGCGGCTCATCGCTGCCCTGCGCGCGAACGCCGGCAAGCGCGACACGAATCCCAAGAAGAAGCACGGGAACATCCCGCTATAGCCCGGGCAGCCATTCGCAAGGTCCTGGTCGCGAACCGTGGCGAGATCGCTCTGCGGGTGATGCGCACGTGCCGGGAGCTCAGGATCGCCACGGTCGCGGTGTACAGCGAGATCGATCGCGGGTCGCCCCACGTCCGCGCGGCGGACGAGGCGTATCTGATCGGCGCCGCGCCGCCGCGCGAGAGCTACCTCAACGCCGAACGGATCATCGCGGTCGCACGACGGTCGGGCTGCGATGCGGTGCATCCCGGCTACGGCTTCCTCAGCGAGAACGCGGACTTCGCCGATGCCGTCGCGAACGCGGGCCTGCTGTTCGTAGGCCCGCCTG
>JANLWM010000133.1:0-1723 GCA_031364525.1 Chloroflexota bacterium
CTCACGATGACGGCGCGCCGTCTCTCGCTGATAGGCAGGCGGTGATCAGGGGCGGCGGGCGTCTGGTGAGCGCAGGGCCCGTCCGGTAGGCGCGAGCGGTCGAGCAGTGCGCGAACTGACGGGCCCAGCGCACCAGGCGCCCGCCGCCCCCACCGACCGGGGAAATCAGCGAGGATCGAACCCACAACATTGACTCTCTCTTGGAGTTGAGGCGTATAGTCGCGACAACTGAATACGACCCATGTACGCACTCGGGGGAGGGGCAGCGACATGGAGAACAACGCTTCCGAAGGAGGCTGCCCCTCATGCCGCTACGGTCGGATATTGAAAACTTCGCGCTGATCAAGGTCATCGGTGTCGGTGGTGGTGGATCGAACGCGGTCAACCGCATGATCCGCGCCGAGCTCATGGGCGTCGAGTTCATCGCCGTGAACACCGATGCGCAGGCCCTGCTCCTCTCCGACGCTCCGCACAAGATCCGCATCGGCGACAAGCTCACGAAAGGCCTCGGCGCAGGCGCCGACCCGTCCGTGGGTCGCAAGGCCGCCGAGGACGACAGCGAAAAGCTGTACGAGGCCCTCAAAGAGGCCGACATGATCTTCGTGACGGCCGGCATGGGTGGCGGCACCGGCACCGGGGCCGCACCGGTCATCGCGGAGATCGCCAAGGACATCGGCGCCCTCGTCGTGGCGGTCGTGACGCGCCCGTTCTCGTTCGAGGGTGCCAAGCGCAAGCTGCTCGCCGAGCAGGGGATCCAGGAGCTCGTCGACAAGGTCGACACGCTCATCACCATCCCGAACGACCGGCTCCTTCAGGTCGCCGAGAAGCGCACGACGATGGTGGACGCGTTCCGCATCGTCGATGACGTGCTCCGCCAGGGGGTCCAGGGCATCAGCGATCTCATCACCGTGCCCGGCCTCATCAACCTCGACTTTGCCGACGTGAAGACGATCATGACCAACGCCGGTTCGGCCCTCATGGGCATCGGGCACGGCTCCGGCGAGACCCGCGCCGCCGATGCGGCCCGCCAGGCGATCATGTCCCCGCTGCTCGAGCAGTCGATCGACGGCGCGCGTGGCGTCCTGTTCACGATCACCGGCGGTCCGGACCTCACGCTCTTCGAGGTCAACGAGGCCGCGGAGATCATCCACGCCGCAGCCGATCCCGAAGCGAACATCATCTTCGGCTCCGTCATCGATGACCGCATGGGCAACGACGTGAAGATCAGCGTCATCGCGACGGGCTTTGACCCGCACCGGCCGCTCAAGCGCATCGAGCAGCCGCTCTACAAGCGGACCGTCGAGTCCAAGCCGGCCGACCGCGAGGCTGTCGCCGTCGCGAACGGCGGTCCGACGCGGCCGGAACGGGCGGAGCGCAAGGCCGACGCAGACGACCTCGAGGTGCCGAGCTTCCTGCGCCGCAAGTAGCCGAACGTAACCACGGTGATGACAGCGGCCCGGGCTTTGCCCGGGCCGCTGTGTCTTTGCCGCCGGTTGGCATCCCGCCTGCATGTCTGGCGCGCCAATACAGCCGTCACCGGGCGTTCGCCTCGTAAGACGCTGAATGGCGGCGGAGGAGAAACATGGACAGACCGGTGGTCGTCAGGCGTGCCCGGTACTGGGACGACGCGTGGTCAGGCTGGCACCTCGACTGGGGTGCGGTCTGGGTCGGCGCCCTCGCGATGCTCGTCGCGGCGGTGCTCTTCAGCTTCATTGCGACTGCG
>JANLWM010000161.1:0-3701 GCA_031364525.1 Chloroflexota bacterium
ATCACGAGCACATCCGTCTCGCCGGCGCGGAGCACGTCGCGGACGGTGCCGATGACGTCTCCGGTGGGCGTCACGGCCTTCAGCCCGAGCAGGTCGGCCCACAGATAGCTGCCCTTCGTCGCCTTTCGCGCTTCGTCCTTCGTGACACGAAGGGAGCGCCCGCGCAGCGGCTCGGCATCGAGGCGGTCGGCGTACCCCGCGAAGCCGACGATCGGCTTATCGGGCGCTCCGCGGAGCGAGACGATGGTCAGCGGGCCGAGGCCATCGCAGTCGAGCACCGCGCCGACACGGAACCGGCCGGGGACATCGCTGCGGGGATCGATGGTCACCTCGCCGTGCACACCGTGCGGGGTCTTGATCACGCCGACCACGAGACGCTGATCGTCCTGGTCGGCCAGACCGCCGGGGGGGCTAATCGATCTCGAGGTTGACCTTGGTCCCGTCACGGGTGGCCATCACCTTCAGGAGCGCGCGGATCGCCTTGGCGATGCGGCCGCCGCGGCCGATCACCTTGCCAACGTCAGCTTCCGCGACCTGCAGGTGCAGCTTCAGGAAGTCGCCGTCCTGCTCTTCTTTCACGACCACGCCGGCCGGGTCGTCGACGAGCGCCTTCGCGACGTGCTCGATGAGCGCGGCTTCCTTGCTCACCGGGCCACGGGCGGGACTTCGGCGTCCGGGATGCCGCTGCGGACCAGGAGCGCACGGGCCGTCGAGGTCGGCTTCGCGCCGTTCTTGATCCAGTGACGGACGCGCTCGTCGTTCAGGACGAGAGCGCCCTCTTCGATGCGAGGGTTGTAATGGCCGAGGATCTCGATGAACTTGCCATCGCGGGGCGAGCGCGAGTCGGCGACGATGACCCGGTACGTCGGGGCCTTCGTCTTGCCGGTGCGCCGCAGACGGATATGCACAGCCAAAGTCAGTGGTCCTCCAGTGAAAGTCGCGCGCTGGGAGAGCACAAGCATACCGCGTTCAGCGTCAGAACGGCATTCCGGGCAGCTTCGGGAGCTTGCCACGCTTGGCCATGGAGCCGAACTGCTTCATGAGCGTCTGCATCTCCTTGAACTGCTTCAACAGCGCATTCACCTCGGAAACGGTGACCCCTGACCCCGTCGCGATCCGCTTGCGGCGCGAGCCATTCAAGATGGTCGGGTCCTGACGCTCCGACCGGGTCATGGACGAGATGATCGCCTCGATGGTCTTCATCTGGCGCTCGGCCTGCTGCGGATCCGGCATCTGCTTCGCGAGGCCGCTCATACCGGGCATCATCTTCAAGAGATCCCCGATAGGACCCATCTTCTTGACCTGCTGGAGCTGCTTGTAGAAGTCCTCGAAGGTGAAGCGCGCCTCCATGAGCTTCTGCGCCTGCTCGGCCGCCTCTTTCTCATCGACGTGCTCCTGCGCGCGTTCGACGAGCGTGAGGATGTCCCCCATCCCGAGGATCCGCGTTGCCAGGCGATCCGGATGGAACACTTCGAGCCCGTCGAGTCGCTCGCTCGTACCGAGGAACTTCACGGGCACCCCGGTCGCCGCGCGGATCGAGAGCGAGGCGCCGCCGCGAGCGTCGCTGTCGACCTTGGTGAGGACGAGGCCGGTGATCGGCAGCCGCGCCTTGAACGCCGTCGCGGCCTCGACCGCGTCCTGACCGCTCATCGCGTCGACGGCCAGAAGCACCTCGTGCGGCGCGGCGGCAGCAACGATCGCTTCGACCTCGAGCATCATCGCGTCATCGATGTGCAGCCGGCCCGCGGTATCGACGATCACCACGTCGCGGCCTTCAGCGGGCGCGCCCCTCACGGCGGCGGCCACATCGTCGGCGACATGTTCGGGTCGGACCGTGCGCACGGGCACACCCAGTGACTTGCCCAGCGACTGCAGCTGGTCGACCGCGGCCGGCCGGTGGATGTCCGCGGCCACGAGCAATGGGTGCCGGCCCTGCTTGCGGAGCACGTTCGCGAGCTTCGCCACCGTGGTCGTCTTCCCCGAGCCCTGCAGGCCGACGAGGGCGATGACCGTTGGCGGCCGGTCGGCCTTCGCGAGCGGCACGGCTTCACCACCGAGCATGTCGACGAGCGCGTCATGGACGATCTTGACGACCATCTGCGCGCCACTCACCGACTCGAGGACCTTCTCGCCGATGGCGCGCTCGCGAACGGTGGCGACGAGCTCCTTGACGATCTTGAAGTTCACGTCCGCCTCGAGGAGCGCGACCCGAACGTCACGCAGGGCGGCATCAAGGTCGGCGTCCGTGACCTTCGGCCGGCCCTGGAGCTTGTCGAAGGTCGCGGTCAGCCGGTCGGAGAGCTGCTCGAACATCGGTCTGAGGCTAGCGGGTCAGCGGCCGAGCGCCTTCTTCGCCTTGCGAGCGTCCTTCACGCCGAACGCGATCGTCGTGGACTTCTTCCCGGTGGCGGTCAGGTACGCCGACTCCACGCTGACGCGGCCCTTTGCGAGACGCGCCGCGGCACGCGCGAGCGAGCCTGGCTTGTCGGCGAGACGGACCTCGATCAGCTTGCGGTCGGTCGCAACGCGCAGCTTCGCCTTCTTGAACGCGCGGCGCGCACGGGCTGCGTCCTTGTCCGCGACGACGATATGCACGAGGCCCTTGCCGCCGAGCGTGCTACCGGCGAGCGACGTGATGTTCACTCCGGCTGCGCCGAGAGCGCCGGAGATCGCGGCGAGCTGCCCGGCGCGGTTCGGGACCTTGATCGTGAGCTCCGTTGCCATGTCATTCCCTCCCGGTTCGTGCTGTGCCGAATTCTCCGCCCGGCGGCAAGGGTCCGCCATATCGCAGGGCCGACCGCTCGTACCGCTCGCCGTCCGGGGACTCGTGGAGCGTGAGCCGCTGCACCCGGACCCTCCCGGCCGGCGCCAGCGCCCCTTCGAACAGCCGGCGGGCGTCCGGCTCCGCGGTGATGAGGGTCGCGTGGGTCAGAAAGAGCTCATCGGCGAGCTGCGCTGCGAGGAGCTGTCCGGCCAAGATCGGCCCGCCCTCACAGAGCAGGAACCGCACCCCGCGTCCGTGCATGGCGGCCATGAGGGCGCCGAGGTCAACCTCGGTCTGGCCGAAGACCGCGACCTCGGCGCCTGCCTCGCGAAGCGCCGCGATGTTCGCCGACGGTGCGGCCGCGCACGTCGCGACAAGGCGGGGGCCGGGGTGGCGGAAGAACCGGTTCTCGAGCGGGAGATCCCCGGTCCGTGACACCACCACCGCCAACGGCTGCGGATCCCGGCCCGGGGTCGATGGCGCGAACGGGTCCACCCGCAGCGTGCCTGCGCCGATCAGCACCGCGCCGGCCATCGAACGCAGGTGGAACATGAGCTCCCGATCGGTGCGCGACCCGATCTCCGCGCGGCCGCGATAGCTGACGCGTCCGTCGGCGGTCATCACGAAGTTGAGCGCGACGTGCGGCCGGCCCGCGTGGACCGGCGGATCGATCAGGTCACGGTGCAGCGACGCGAGATCGTCGCGACCGGTCTCCCCGAGGCGCGCGAGATCAGGCATGGATGGGCAGGAGCGCGTCCACGAACGCGCGCGGTTCCATGAGGATCAGGTCTTCGGCCTTCTCGCCGACGCCCAGGAATTTCACGGGCAGCTTCAGCTCGTCGGCGATCGCGAACACCGCTCCGCCCTTCGCGGTGCCATCAAGCTTGGTGATCACGATGCCGGTCACGTGCGCGGTCTGGGTGAACTGCCGCGCCTG
>JANLWM010000179.1:0-4834 GCA_031364525.1 Chloroflexota bacterium
CTCATCACCGCGGACAAGGTCCGCGAGATCGTGAAGGTCTCGCAGGTGCCGGTCTCGCTCGAGACGCCGATCGGTGAGGAAGAGGACTCGCACCTCGGGGACTTCATCCCCGACAACCAGGCCCTCGCGCCGTCCGATGCCGCGTCGCACAAGCTGCTCAAGGAGCAGGTGGAGAGCGTGCTCGAAGGCCTCACCGGCCGCGAGCGCCGCGTGCTCCAGCTCCGCTTCGGCCTCGAGGACGGTCGCACCCGCACCCTCGAGGAGGTCGGGCGGGAGTTCAACGTCACCCGCGAGCGCATCCGGCAGATCGAGGCGAAGGCTCTCCGCAAGCTTCGGCACCCGAGCCGGTCGCGGAAGCTCAAGGACTACCTCGAGTAATTGATGTGAGGCGGGGCCGCCGATCGGGCGGCTCCGCGCTCGCTCAGCGCTTGGGGCCACCCCAGCGCTCGTAGCTCGCGATCTCTGACAGTGGCTTACGGCCACCGGTGGCGGCACCCGGCCGCGGATCTTTGACCGACACCGGCCGGCCGATCGCGACCACTGACCGAGCCGTCCGCTCAGCCGGGATGCCGAGGACGCTTTTGGCCTCGGCCTGTTGACTCTCGTCGCCGAACCACGCGGTCCCGCCGCCGTACCCGAGCAGGTGCGCGCCGATGAGGAGCCGCTCCGTCACTCTGCCCTCGTCATAGGCCTGGCTGGAGCCGGCGGCGTCGAGGACGATGGCGATCGCGAGCGGTGCGCCGGCGAGCCAGTTGATGTTCGGACGAAGCGCGCTGATGCGCTTGAGCGCCGCGCGATCGCTGACCACGATGAAGTGCCAGGGCTGGGTGTTCTTCGAGCTGCCCGACCAGCGTGCGACCTCGAGCAGCTGCTGCACGACGTCATCCGGGACCGGGTCGGGCGCGTACTGGCGGATCTGGCGAACGGTGCGGAGCTTTTCGATCACCGGACGAGCATACGGTCCCGCGCCGTGGCACCATCCCGCAGGTGACGGTCGACCAGGGCGAGCTTGAACGGCTTGCCTCAGCCCTTCGGCTCGCGAGCTCCGCGCTCGAGGAGGCCCTCGAGGCGGCCGAGAACCTCGGCAACTTCGACCACCGCTTCGACGTACCGCGCGCGCTCGGCGGCGCGCAACGGCTCATTGGAAATGCGGAAGAGGCGGTCGCCGCGGCGCGCGAGGTCCGTTAGGTCAGCCGGTCCTTAGCTCGGCATCGCCTCGACGGTCAGCGCGACGTTCCCTTTCAATGCCTTCGAGATCGGACAGTTGTCCTTTGCATCTTCGGCCACGGCAGTCAGCTTTGCGGCGTCACCGTCAGGTGCCTGCGCGCGCACGGTGAGCGCGCTCGATAGCACGCCGTTCCCGCCGCCGGCGCTCGGTCCGAAGGTCACCTTCGCGGTCACCGTGATGTTCGGATCCGCGACCCCGGCTTTCGCGAGCCGTGCCGAGAACGCCATCGCGAAGCAGCTCGCGTGGGCTGCCGCGAGGAGCTCCTCCGGGCTGGTGGCGCCCTCCGTTCCGGTGCCCTCGGTGCGCTCTTTCCAGCTGACCTTGCCGCCCTTGAGCAGTCCGCTCTTCGTCGTGATCTCGCCCTGGCCGGCGCTCAGGTCGCCGCGCCAGGTGGCCGTCGCTTCATGGGTGGTGGGCATGACATTCTCCGCTCCGCAGATTCACGTCGAGGCTATCGGCTCCAGCGAACGTCCGCAGGGAGGTCATCTTCGAGCATCGGCTCGAGGACCTCGACGTATCGCGCGATGCGCTTGGTGACCAGAGCGCAGTAGGCATCGTCGAAGCGGGCGAGGGCGATCGGCTCCCAGATCCGCGTCCAGCCGCGGTCCCACGCCTCGATGCGTGCGGTCGGCAGCTTCCGCGCGATCGCCTTGGAGCGGGTCTTGAAGGCGCCGAGGAGCATGCGGTTCGTCATCGGATCGCTCTCGAAGTGCAGGCCCAGCTCGACGACCTTGCGCTGCATGAACACGCCGCACTCGTAGTGCAGATCCTTGTTGCCGAACCACAGCTTCACCTGGTAGCTCATCGCCTGGTGATGCGGCGGTGCGGCGTCGCCCAGCTCCGCCGCAACAGCCCGGGGCAGTCCCTTGCAGAACGCCTGGTACGTCGCCATTTACGGGGTCGACGCCCGCAGGTACAGGTCCAATGATCCGGTCAACGCCGGCATGCCCAGACCCGCGAGCATCGCGAACGCGAGCACGCGGGCGCGGGTCGGCGCGGCCACCACGGTCCAGATGCGGTCGGCCACCCAGGCGCCGCCGACGAACGCGGGCATCGCGACGAGCGCGCCGATGACCGGGACGGGAACGGTCCGTCGCGAGATCGCGACCGTGAGGACCGCGGCCGCGATACCGAAACCGAGACCGGCGGCCGCGAGCCACCGCCAGTTGATGGTCCGCGGTCCGGCCCAGGCGACGATCGCGGCGGGAACGACGTACGGCACCCACGGCGCCGTGTACGACACGAACGCAGCGAGACCGACGAGGAGGAGCGGGCGCGGATCGAAGCGCTGCAGCAGGCGGATCCCGAGACCGGCGCCGACGGCGGCGAGCGGCACGAAGAGCGGGTTCAGACGGGTGATGTTCCAGGCTTCATAGATCCGGACCGTGTGCTGGAACGGAACGGACGCGGCGAGGACCGGGATCTCCCTGACGATCTCCAGCGAGCCGATGCTGATGTTGTTGAGGAACGGCCCGGGGATGCGCTCGATCGTCGACGCCACGAGGAGAAAGCCGAAGACGATCGCGCTCGGCCAGCCGATCGGATGCTCCGGCGCGATGGCGATGCGACAGGCGACGATGCCGACGAAGGCAACGAAGATGCCCCAGCCGAGCATCGAGTGGGGGAGCGACCACGCGGTCTCATCGAGGCCGAAGCGGCTGTGCCAGATCGAGTCGAAGACGCCCGCGAGCGCCGTGATGACGAAGCCGGAACCGGCGATCGCGACGGCTCCCGGGACGGGGAACGGGAAGGGCCAGAGCCGGAATGCGGGGCCGAAGTGCCGTCGAAGATCGGGTTGGAAGGTGATCCACATGAGGGTCAGGGTCGCAAGCAGGTGCATCGAGTAGATGAACAGGTGCGGCGGCGAGAAGAAGTCCTCGAACGGGTGCGTCGTGTGCCAGCGGCGGTCCCAGGCGGCGCCGACGCCGAACGCGAGGACATCGAAGAGGACGGCGAGCCAGAGGGCCCGATATGCGGTCGCGGCGGACGTGTCGTCGACCAGCGTGTCTGCGGCGGCCTCGGTCATTCGATCCTCATACCTCACGCGGTCTACGGCGGTTACGTGCGTATGTTCGCATCCGGTAAACTGCCCACGACGATCCCCGATAGCTCAGTTGGCAGAGCAAGCGACTGTGATACCAAAAGTGGCAGCGTTCTGGGGAAACCCAGGAATGAAAACCGGGTGAATTGCGGGAAACCTAAAGCGCGAGGCGCCAAGGCAATCCGCAGCCAAGCCCGAGGCACGCTCGGGAAGGTTCAGAGACTAAGCGCCCGGCACCTACGGACCGGCAACGGTCACGGTGATGAGATAGTCCACGTCCGGGGGAAACCTCGGGGAGCGGGTAATCGCTGGGTCGGAGGTTCGAGCCCTCCTCGGGGAGCACTGATCGGCACGCAAGGGCGTGCCGATCTTTCATGTGTGAAGGTCTGTGCTTCGTGCGGGGCAGCCTTCCCGACGCGAATGCTGATCGACGGCAAGCGTCGATACCTGAACAGCCGCCGCTTCTGCACGACATGCTCGCCTTTTGGCGCCCGAAATTCGTCTCGCCGACCGCTTGTTGATCGAATCACGCGTCGGCGAGAGTCGTCGACGAGCTATGGCCGCCGACGCCGGAGCCGCATCAAGCTCGAGCTCGTGGCGGGCAAGGGCGGTCGCTGCGAAGACTGTGGCTACGACCGCTCGGTGTGGGCGCTCGATTTCCATCACCGAGACCCCAAGACAAAGCTCTTTTCGCTCGGCGGGTTCCTTGGCAGCGTCGATCGAGCTCACCGCGAAGCTGAGAAGTGCGCTCTTGTTTGCGCGAATTGCCACCGGATCAGGCACCTGACCATCAAGAGCGCCAGCACGCATCCGGTCACCGTGTTTCGCCAGAGCTCGAAGCGTCGGGCGGTCGCGGCCATGGGCGGATCGTGCGCCGGTCGCGGGCTTCGCGAGCCGGTCGATGCACTCGAGTTCCATCACCTGGATCCAGCAAGGAAGGAGTTCGGCATCTCGACCGAAGGCATCCCGCGGCGCTGGGACAAGATCGAAGCCGAGCTCAAGAAGTGCGTCCTCCTTTGCGCCAACTGCCATCGCGAGGTCCACGCTGGCGTCCGACGGATCGGCGAGGACGAGGGTCCGTACCGACTCTGTGAAGCTGCCGCCGACCCGCTACACAAGTGGTGTGCCTGACTTCGACTTCACGCCGCGCGAGCTGCGCACCCTGAAAGCCCTGAACACGCCGGTGAAAGTGCAGCGATATCTCGACGAGCTCGCGTACAACCACGAGCGTGGCGGCGCCACCTGCCGCTCGCCGCGCCGGGTGCTCCGGGACAAGACCGCCCAGTGCGCCGAGGGCGCGCTCTTCGCGGCCGCCGCGTTCCGCGTCCAGGGCCGGCCGCCGCTGATCATCGACCTCGAGGGGGACCGCGACGACGACCACCTGCTCGCGGCGTATCGCGACCGGGGTCACTGGGGCGCGGTCGGGAAGTCGAAGTTCGTTGGCCTCCGCTTTCGGGCGCCGGTGTACCGCACGGTCCGCGAGCTCGTGCTCTCGTACTTCGAGGACTACTACAACTACGCGGGGGAGCGGACGCTGCGGCGGTACTCGCGGGCGACCTCGCTCG
>JANLWM010000202.1:0-6132 GCA_031364525.1 Chloroflexota bacterium
CCGCGCTTCGGGCCGGTCAGCTGGACTTCTCGATCCTCAGCGTGGACGGGGCGAAGCGCCTGGCGGGCGCGCCGAACCTCAAGTTCATCAAGGGCGTGCAGGGCGTCTTCACGGTGATCAAGATGCATCAGCGCTTCAAGCCGTTCACCGACGTGCGGGTGCGGCGTGCGATGGACCTGGTGGTCGACAAGAAGGAGATCATCGAGAAGGCGCTCGGTGGATCCGGCACGATCACCGGACCGATCGTGTACGGCTGGGAGGACTACGGCATCGCACCCGACAAGCTGCCGTACAAGATCGACGTCGATCAGGCGAAGAAGCTGATGGCCGATGCGGGCTACGCGAACGGCTTCGAAGTCACCTGCGTGTCGCTGCCCGAGGGCCACTCGACCAACTTCTACCCCAGCATCGCCACGGCCGCGGAGCAGCTGAAGAAGATCAATATCAAGGTCAATATCCAGCAGCTCGAGCTGGCGGCGTGGCTCGACAAGAACAACAAGCTCGACTACGACATGCTGATCGGCAACCGCGGCTTGCGCGGCGACCCGATCGACGTGCTCGTCCCGCATTACACCAAGACGGGCACCGACAACCCGATCGGCTATGCCGATCCGGAAGTGCAGGCTTGGCTCGATCAGGCCGCCGTGGAACCGGACCGTATCAAGCGGCGCGACCTCTACCTCAAGGTGCAGCAGAAAGTGCTCGCCGATGTGCCGTGGATCTTCCTCTGGGCCCCGGTGGAGAACTACGCGATGCAGAAGTATGTCAACGGGTACGACCAGGTGCCGTTCGACAGCTTCAAGGATCTGCTCTGGACGACCTGGCTGGACAAGTAGCGAGACCCGCATCCCAATGGACCGATAGCCGGCCACCCGCCGGCTATCGGTCCAGCCCGGTCCGAGCAGCGTGACCGATGTGCGCGTCCATGTCGCGACACCGATGTCCGATACGGATCGGGCGCGGCTGGAAGCAGTGTCGACGCGCGTGCGGCTCTCGTACCGTCCGGCGATCCCCTACGTCAGGCCGCCGGAGCTCGATCCGGAGCTGCGCGACGCCGAGGTGCTCATCGGGTATCACGCCTACTTCGAAAAGACCGATGCGCCGCGCCTGCGCTGGCTGCAGCTCTCGAGCGACGGAGTCGATCACCTGCGCCGCGCCCCGATCATGCAGAGCGATGTGATCATCACGAATGCCCGGGTCTTCGCCACCCCCATCGCCGAATACACGTTCGGGTCGATCCTCTCCTGGTCGTATCGCTTTCCGCAGATGCGCGAACGCTTCCAGCAGCAGCGGCTCTATCCCCATAACCAATGGGAGGAGTACCTCAGCACCGAGGTCAGTGGCCAGACGCTCGCGATCGTCGGGTACGGTTCGATCGGGCAGCGCATTGCGAAGCTCGCCGGCGCGTTCGAGATGAACGTCATTGCGACGCGACGCAGCGTTCGGGAGCGCACCTCCGTGGACGGCGTGGAGGTCTACCCTGCCGATCAGCTGCGCACGGTCCTGGCACGCGCCGATGTGATCGTGGTCTGCCTGCCCCTGACCGACGAGACCAGAGGTCTCATCGGTGAGGCGGAGCTCCGCGCGATGAAGCCCACCGCCTACCTCGTTTCGGTCGGGCGCGGGTCGGTGATCGATGAGGACGCTCTGCTACGGGCACTCCGGGAAGGCTGGATCGGCGGTGCCGGTCTCGATGTCTTCGCCCAGCGTCCCCTTCCGGCAGACAGCCCATTCTTCGACCTACCGAACGTCATCATGACGCCGCACATGTCGGGGGTCAGCGATGGCTATGCGCGTCGCGGCCCGGCACTGTTCCGCGAGAACCTTCGCCGGTACGTCGCCGGCGAGGATCTCGTCAACGTCGTCGACAAGGCGAAAGGCTACTAAGCCTTGCGCAACCGGGGGTCGAGCACGTCACGGAGCCCATCGCCCGCCAGGTTGAAGCCGAGCACGGCCAGCATGATCGCCGCCCCCGGGAAGACGCTGAGTCCATTCGCGAGCTCCATGTAATCGCGACCCGAGCCAAGCATGTTCCCCCACGATGTATCGGGTGCCTGTACCCCGAGTCCGAGAAAGCTCAAACCGGCCTCGATGAGGATCGCATCCGAGATGCTCACCGTGGTCTGGACGATCAGGGGGGCAAGCGCATTCGGGAGAACATGTCGGAGCAGGATGCGTGGGTCGCCGGCGCCGATCGCCCGCGCGCTCTCGACGAACTCGGCTTCACGCAGGGCCAACACGGGCGCCCGGGTGATCCTGGCGATCGTTGGTGTGGTCACGAACGCGATCGCGACGATGACGTTCGGCAGCGCGGGGCCCAGGATGCCGGTCAACGCCAGAGCCAAGACGAACGACGGCAACGTGAACATCAGGTCCATCGCGCGCATGATCGCGTTGTCCAGCGCTCCGCCGTAGTAGCCGCTGAGCAGGCCCAACGTCGATCCGATGAAGAGCGCGATGGCGACGGAGACGACGCTGACGCCGAGCGACACACGGGCGCCGAAGATCAGCCGGCTCAGTTCATCACGGCCGAGCTGATCGAGGCCGAGCAGATACTGCGGCCCAGGCTCGGTCAGTCGTTTGCCGATCTGCGAGTTCGGGTCGTGCGGGCTCAGTTGGGGCGCGAAGATCGCGATCAATGCCAGCGAGACCACGAGCGCCAGCCCGATCGTCCCGATCATGTTGCTTCGCGCGAGGTGCGCCGCACTCCTGAGGGATCCCGATGTCACGGCATCGACCTCAGGCGTACCGGATACGCGGATCGATGTACGCGTAGCTCAGGTCAACGACCAGCTGCACGATCATGAAAAAGAGCCCGATGATGAGGACGGCTCCCTGCACCATCGGATAGTCACGGCCGGTAAGGGCGGAGATCAGGAGAGTGCCGAGGCCCGGAAGTCCGAAGACCTGTTCAACGATCACCGCGCCTCCCAGCAGGCGGCCGAGCTGAATACCGAGCACCGTGACAATGGGGATGAACGCGTTCTTCAGGGCGTGGCGCACCCGTACCCGACCTTCGGTCAAGCCCTTCGCGCGCGCGGTACGGATGTAGTCCTGATCCAACACCTCGAGCATGCTCGACCGAGTCATTCGCATCACCACGCCCATCAGCGGCAGCGATAGCGCGAATGCGGGCATCGCCATCTGTTGCAGATTCTGGAGCGGATCCTTGAAGAGCCCGACGAAGATGAGCGTCGGCAGCCAGTTGAAGATGGTCGTGCTTGCGAGGATCAGGAGGACGGCGAACCAAAAGCTTGGCATCGAGAGACCGATCAACCCGAGGACACGGGCCGCGAGGTCGAGCGGTCCGTTGCGCCGGGCCGCGGACAGGACCCCGAGCGGAAGCGCGACGCCGACAGAGATCAACATTGCCAGCGTGGCGAGCTCGAGGGTGACGGGCAGGGCTTGCAGGATCAACGTCATGACCGGTAACCGCGAGCGGAAGGAATACCCGAGGTCCCCGTGGAGCAGGTCGCCGAACCAGCCGAGATATTGCTCGTGCGGCGGCGCGCTCAGTCCGAACAGCTTCCGGAGCGTCTCCTGGACCTCGGGCGACATCGTGCCCTCTTGGCCGATCCAGAGGCTGATGGCGTCCCCCGGGACCAGGCGGATGAGCGCGAACACGAGGACCGACAGGGCTAGGGCGCCCGCGAGCGTCGAGATGATGCGACCCGCGAGGAAGCTTCTCACGCTGACCTCGCTTGAGCGGGGAGCCGAACCACGCTAGTTTCGCCTCGCGTGAAGATCCGATGACGTCGCTCGATGGCAGGGTCGCGCTCGTCACAGGCGGATCGCGGGGCATCGGCCAAGCGGTCGCTCGCGAGCTCGCCGATCATGGTGCCAAGGTCGTCATCGCCGATCTTGTGGCTCCGGAGCCAGGCTCGACCGGCGAATACGTGGAAGCGGACATTGCCGCCACGCTGGGCGTGCAGCGGCTGTTCGAACATCTGCTCGCCGACCACGGTCGGCTGGACATCCTCGTCAACAACGCGGGCATCAGGCGGAATGGCCCCACGGAGAGCATGGCGCTCGAGGATTGGACCGCGGTCCTCGACGTCAATCTCACGGCGGCATTTCTGTGCTCGGCCGCGCTGGCCCGACATGCCTTGGGCCACGAGTCGAATGCGGCGATCGTCAACATCGTCTCGGCGGCGGCCGAGGTCGGCATGCCTGGCCGAGCCGCGTACTGCGCAAGCAAAGCCGGCCTGGTCGGGCTCACGAGAGCTCTTGCCGTTGAATGGGCCGACCGAGGCATCCGCGTCAACGCCGTCGGTCCTGGCTTCACGCGGACGCACATGTACGACTGGGCACTCAAGCAAGGGGTCCTCGATGAGGCGTCGATGCTTCGGCGCGTGCCGATGGACCGAGTGGCGGAGCCGGAGGAGATCGCACGAGCGGTCCGGTTCCTCGCGTCCGACGATGCGTCGTACATCACCGGTCAGGCCCTCTACGTGGACGGAGGCTGGCTGGCCATGGGGATCGAGCGTACGCAAGGAGATCGGCAGACCCGCCGGTCGGAGCTCTGAGCGCGTCCGCACCCGATCGAGCGCGCAGTCTGCGGTGCATCGGATGATGTCAGGCGGCTCCCACGATGAGTCGGATCAAGCCTTCGATATCGGTCGAACCGCGCGGTTGATCGGCGACCTTGCGGCCGTGCCGCATGACGACGAGATGATCTGCGAGCTCGACGACGTGCGGGAGGATGTGGCTGACCATCACGACGGCGACGCCTGCGTCGAGGATGCCCTTCACGAGCTCGAGGACGGCTCGCGACTCCTGAACGCCCAGGGCCGCGGTGGGCTCGTCCATGAACAGGACATCCGTCGTCCAGTACGCGGCCCTGGCGATCGCCACGCCCTGACGCTGCCCACCCGACATCTGTCCGACGGGAACACCGCGGATGCTGGGGATATTGACCCGAAGACGCCCGATCTCGTCCTTCGCCAGCCTGCGCATGCTGCGCTCGTCAAGGATCCTGACGAACGGGAGGCCGAAGAGTGACCGGCGCAGCTCGCGGCCGAGAAAGATATTCGCGACCGCGTCGAGGTTCGGCGCAAGTGCCAGCTCCTGGTACACGCACTCGACACCCTTGAGCCGGGCAGCGAGAGGGCTCGTGAAGGCGACGGCCCCTCCACGCAACGTGAGCTCGCCGCTATCTGGGAGCAGCGCTCCGGTGAGCATCTTCACGAGCGTCGTCTTTCCTGCGCCGTTGTCGCCGACGATCGCGGTGAGCTCTCCGGCACGGATGTCGAGGTCGACGTCCGTGCACGCCTGGATCGGACCGAAGTGCTTGGTGACCCCGCGGGCGGCATAGACGACCTCGCCGCGGGCGGGCCGTTCCCGGGTCACCGCGTCCTCCGCTTCTCGCGGACTTGATCCACGATCACCGCCAGGAGCAGAGCCACTCCCTGGACGACGAACTGCCACTCGTTGGCAACGCCGAGCAGAGTGATGCCGTTGTTCACGACGCCGAGGATGGCCACACCGATGAGCGTTCCCAGCACGGCGCCACGTCCGCCGCCCAGCGCCGTGCCGCCCAGGATCACCGAGGCGATGATCGGGAGCTCGACCCCTTGCGCGGCGTAGGCGAGTCCCGCTCCTGTGAAACCCGCCAGGACGATGCCCCCCAAGCCGGCGAACAATGCGCTGAGGACGTACATCTGCATCCGGCGGAGATCGACCGGAATTCCCGCGAGCCGCGCCATCGACCCGCCAGGGGTCCCGCCTATCGCGTAGAGGTGGCGGCCGAATCGCGTGAACCGCATCCAGAACCAGACCAGCACGAACACACTCAGCATCAGCAGGGCGGGGAATGGGGCGCCCAACGCGTTGCCCTGCCCGATGAAGAGGATGTGCGGCTCCGTGATGATGAGCTCCTGGCTGCGGACCGCGAGGAATGCGGCTCCCCTCACTACGAACTGGGTCCCGATGGTGACGATCAAGGGGTTGATCCCGACGTACGTGACGATGGCCCCATTTGTCAGTCCGACGATGGCCGACGCGACCAGGCCGCCGGCCAACGCGATCTCCCAGGGCGCCCCCGCTCGAAGGATCTCCGCGCAGACCGCACCGGAGAGCGCCATGACCGCCCCGACCGAGAGGTCGAGACCGCCGCCGATCAGGACCAGGGTC
>JANLWM010000249.1:0-2533 GCA_031364525.1 Chloroflexota bacterium
CAAGGCCATGACCGTCGCGAAGAGCGGCGCCGGATCGGGAGGCTCGTTCTGCAACACGACCCTCATCTACAACCTGTCGCGCGCGCCGCTCGACAAGGTGGAGGTGCGCCAGGCCCTCGCGTACGCGATCGACCGTCAGCAGATCCTCGATCAGGTGTACTTCGGCCAGGGCAGGGTCGGTACGACGGCCATCAATAGCAGCCTGACCTGGGCCTACAACCCGAACTCCACGAAGTACCCGCTCGACCCGGCGAAGGCGAACGCCCTGCTGGACTCGGCAGGACTCGCGCGTGGCGCGAACGGCACGCGCTTCAAGCTCGAATTCGTGCACGCCACCTCGTTCGCAAAGGTCGGCGAGCTCATGAAGCAGAACCTCGCGCCGCTCGGCATCGACCTGACGCTCACGCCGCTCGAGGTCAATGCCGCGAACGATCGCACCTTCGTCGCGAAGAACTTCGACATCGGCAGCGCCTCGTACTGCAACGGACCGGACCCGGAGATCGGGGTGCGACGGGTCTACGTCTCGAGCAACATCGGGCCGATCCTGTTCTCGAACGGCGCGGGCTACAGGAACGCGCGGATCGACACACTGTTCGATCAGGCCGCCGCGGCGAACGACAAGGCCGAGCGCGCGAAGGCGTACTTCGAGATCCAGGACATCGTCAACAAGGACATCCCCGACTGGAATCTGGTGGAGACCGAGGGCTACCGCGTCTGGTCGTCCAAGTACCACGACCCCAACTACTGGAGCGGCAACCTCGCCGAATCGGTCTCGCGGGACTAGGAGCAGCTCGGGGCCGCCCGGGGCAGGCGCGTGACGCGGTACCTCGTCCGTCGCCTGCTCGAGGCGGTCCCGCTCATCCTCGGGGTCATCGTGCTCACGTTCGTGCTCGTCCACCTGGCGCCAGGCGATCCCGTGCGGATCCTGGCCGGCGATGGCGGAGACCCGTCCTACTACGCGACGATGCGGGAGAAGTTCGGGCTCGACCGGCCGCTGCCCGAACAGCTCGTCATCTACCTCGGCAGCGCGCTGCACGGCGACTTCGGCTACTCGTACGTGCAGCGCCGACCGGTCTTCGATGTGATCGCGGACCGCATCGCGGCAACGGCGCTGCTCATGCTCACCGCGCTGACGGTCTCGACGGTCGTCGGCATGTGGCTGGGCATCGTCGCAGCGCGCCGGGCGGACCAGCGACCCGATCACGTGATCACGATCGCCACATTGATCGGCGGGGCCACACCGGCCTTCTGGCTGGGCCAGGTCCTGGTCCTCGTGTTCGCCGCGGGCCTCGGCTGGCTGCCGGTCCAGGGCATGACCAGCGCGCGCGGCGTCGCGCCCGGGCTCGACGCCGCGATCGATCTGCTGCGCCACCTCGTGCTGCCTGTGGCGACGCTCGGCTTCCTGCAGCTCGCGCTGATCACCCGCATCACCCGGAACGGCCTCATTGAGGTCTTGCGCGAGGAGTACATCCGTACCGCCTACGCGAAAGGGCTGACCCCGGCCGCCGTCGTGCGGCGTCATGCGCTGCGCAACGTGCTCCTGCCGGTCGTCACCATCGTGGGCAGCCACTTCGGCACGCTGCTGACCGGCGCCGTGCTCACGGAGATCATCTTCGCTTGGCCGGGCCTCGGCCGGCTGCTCTTCGATGCGACCACGTCGCGGGACTATCCGCTGCTGATGGCGATGTTCCTGATCGCCTCCATCAGCGTCATCGTCGCGAATCTGTTGACCGACATCGCCTACACCGCGCTCGACCCCCGGGTGCGGCTCACGTGAGCCGCGGCCGGATCCCGGCGCGCTGGCGTTCGTTCACTGCGCTCCTCGGCATCGGGCTGACCGCACTGGCCGTCGCTGTGGCGGTCTTCGGGGGGAGCATCGCTCCATTCGATCCGTTCGCCACGCGCTTCACCGCGCTCCAGCCACCCTCGCCTGCGCACTGGTTGGGCACGGACGACCTTGGCCGCGACACGTTCAGCGGCGTCCTGGCCGGCGCGCGTGCGTCGCTCCTTGTCGGGATCGCCACCGCGGCGGTGGCAGGCGTCGCCGGCACGACGATCGGCGCGGTCGCCGGCTTCTACGGGGGTCTGGTCGACGACCTGCTGATGCGGCTCACCGAGCTCGTCCAGATCGTGCCGCGCTTCTTCCTCGCGATCCTCGTGGCGGCGATCTTCGGTCCGAGCCTGGCCTTCCTCACCCTCCTCCTTGCGCTCACGTTCTGGCCGACGACGGCGCGACTGGTGCGCTCGCAGATCCTCACGCTCCGCCAGCGCGAGTGGGTCCTGGCGGCGCGCTCCGTCGGGCTCGGCTAGCTGCGGATCCTCGTGCGGCACGTCGTGCCGCACGCACTTGGGCTCATCATCGTCACGGCCGCGCTCCAGATCGGTGCCGCGATCCTGGTGGAGGCGAGCCTGAGCTTTCTTGGACTTGGCGATCGCAGCGTCGTCAGCTGGGGCTACATGCTCAACAACGCGCAGCCGTTCCTCCGGGTCGCCTGGTGGCTATCGGTCTTCCCGGGGCTCGCGCTCGTGCTGA
>JANLWM010000263.1:0-8542 GCA_031364525.1 Chloroflexota bacterium
GCGCGCGTCCTCCTCACCGGCATCACCGGCTTCATCGGCTCGCATCTCGCCGAGCGTCTGGTCGCGGACGGCCATGAGGTCCACGGGATCGCATTCGAGCCGCCCCCGCATCCGAACCTCACCGCGATCGCCTCTGTGGTCCGGATCCATCGTGCAGACCTCGCCGACGCCGCTGCGCTCCGTGACGCGGTCGCCTCCGCGAGGCCGGACGCCGTCGTGCATCTTGCGGGGCAGGCGATCCCATCGCTCGCCCAGAAGGACGCCGGCGCGACGGTCGCGGTGAACGTCACCGGGACGGCCAACATCCTCGCGGCCCTCGAGCCGATCGCCGGTGCGCACTTCGTGTTCGCCTCGAGCGCCGACGTGTACGGCGTCCCGGACCATGCGCCGGTCGACGAGCGCACGCCGCTCCGACCGACGAACGTGTACGCGGAGTCGAAGGTCGCCGCGGAAGCGCTCGTACGCGCGTTCGGTGACCGCGGCGGCCACCCCACGGTCATCCTGCGACCCGCGAACACGAACGGGCCGCGCCAGCATCCGGGCCTCGCGGCGTCCGGGTTCGCGAAGCAGATCGCGGAGGCCGAGGCCGGGCTCGCGCCCGCCGTCATCGCGCACGGCCGGCTCGATTCGAAGCGCGACTTCATCGACGTCCGAGATATCGCCGCGGCCTACGTCGCCGCGATCGGCCTCGCGGCGGCGCGCACCGAGACGTACAACGTCGGGAGCGGCGAGGCGGTCTCGATCGAAGCCCTCTTGCAGATCCTCGTCGGTCTCGCGCGCGTTCCGGTCACGACCGAGCTCGACCCCGACCGCGTGCGCGCGGGCGACGCGACGGTGCTCGCGCTCGACTCCTCGGCCCTTCGCGCCCGGACCGGGTGGACCCCGCGGATCCCCCTCGAGCGCTCGCTTGCCGATCTGCTCGACTATTGGCGGACAACGGTCGCGCGCGCCGCCGTCTCGGCGCGCTAGAAAGGTCTCCTGATGCCCAAGATCGTCTTCGGTACCGATGGCTGGCGTGCCCGGATCGGCGAGGAGTACACGTACGACGCGGTGCGCGTCTGCGCGAACGGCGTCGCCGAGTGGGTGAAGAGCACCGGCGAGCAGCAGCGCGGCGTGGTCATCGGCTTCGACCGGCGGTTCTCGTCCGAGTTCTTCGCCGATGCCGCCGCCGAGGTCATCACCGCGCACGGTATCCCGGTCCACCTTGCCACCACCGCGTCGCCCACGCAGTCGTTCTCGTGGGCCACGATGCGCAAGAAGGCCAAAGCCGGGATCGTCATCACCGCGAGCCACAACCCCTGGATGGACAACGGCTTCAAGGTGAAGGCCGAGACTGGCGCGGCCGCCGGTCCGGACATGCTGAAGGCGATCGAGTCCTACATCCACCCCCTCGAGGGAACGCCGGAGAAGATCCAGCGGCGCAAGCTCGACGACGCTGACAAGGCCGGACTCATCGAGCGCTTCGACCCGGCGCCCGACTACCTGTCCCATGTCGCAGAGCTCTTCGACCTCGAGGCGTTCAAGGCCGCCGGCTACACGCTGGTCTGCGAGCCGCTCTACGGCTCGGCTGGCGGGTACTTCACCCGGCTGCTCGGTGGCGGCAAGACGAAGGTCATCGAGCTCCACAGCGAGCGCAATCCGTACTTCGGTGGCGTGAATCCGGAGCCGATCCCGCCGAACATCAACGAGTTCCTCGCGCGCATCCCCGCCGAGAAGGCGCACGTCGGCCTCGCGGTCGACGGTGATGCCGATCGCGCGGGGCTCGGCGACGAGAACGGCACGTTCGTCACGACGCTCACGCTCTACGCGCTGCTCATGTGGTACCTCATCGAGATCCGCGGCCTGAAACAGCCGGTCGTGAAGACCGTGAACATGACCTCGATGGCGGACCGCCTCGGGGAGCGGTTCGGGGTGAAGGTCTACGAGGTCCCGGTCGGGTTCAAGTACATCGGGCCGAAGATGCAGGAGACCGGCGCCATGTTCGGTGGCGAGGAGTCCGGCGGCTACGGGTTCGCAATGCACCTGCCCGAGCGCGATGGCATCGTCGCCGACCTGTTCATCCTCGATTTCATGCTGAAGACCAAGAAGACGCCGTCGCAGCTCATCAAGGAGCTCATGGCGATGGCCGGGCCGTCCTTCTATCTCCGGCGCGACCTGCACTTCGACGCGGCGTCGTATCCCGAGGTGAAGCAGCGGGTCATGGCCGCGCTCGATCGCGAGCAGCCGGCGAGCCTCGCCGGGAGGGCGGTCGCCCGGATCGTGCAGCTCGACACGAAGGACGGCACGAAGTTCTTCCTCGACGACGGGTCCTGGCTCCTGCTCCGCCTGTCGGGGACGGAGCCGCTCGTTCGGGTCTACGCGGAGACAAGATCACAGGCAGAGCTCGCGCCGCTGCTCGATGCGGGCGAGAAGATCGTGCGGGAGGCGAAGTAGTGGACACATCGGTGATCGAAAGCGTCGAGGCGATCAAGAAGGCCGATCCCGGCGAGATGCTGACCAAGATCAAGGACCTGCCGCTGCAGGTGCGTGACGCCTGGAAGATCGTCCAGGCCGCGACGCTCCCGCCGGCCTACGGCGACGTCCGGAACATCACGGTGCTCGGGATGGGTGGATCGGCCATCGGCGGCGAGTTCGCGGGCGCGCTGCTCGCGGACGAGCTCAAGGTCCCGCTCAACGTCCATCGCGATTACGGGATCCCCGGATACGTCAGCCGCGACTCACTGGTCATCGTGTCGTCCTTCTCCGGCAACACGGAGGAGACGCTGTCGGGCTTCGAAGAGGCGAAGAAGCGCGGCGCGAAGATCCTCGCGATCACGACCGGCGGCAAAGTGGCCGAAGACGCGAAGACGCTTCGGTTGCCGCTCATCACGTTCGGCTATCACGCCCAGCCGCGGGCGGCACTCGGGTACTCGATGACCCTTGTCCTTGGCGTGCTCGGAAAGCTGGGCTTCGCCCGCGACATGGGCAAGGAGATCGATCAGGCCCTCAAGGACGTCGCGAAGCTCGAGGAGCGGGTCCACGAGGGCGCGCGATCGAATGACGCGAAGAAGCTCGCAGCCGAGCTCTACGGACGGATCCCCGTGGTGTTCGGCGCGGGCGCGATGGGCGTCATGGCCCGCCGGGTCAAAGACCAATGGAACGAGAACGCGAAGAACTGGGCGCACTACGACGTGATGAGCGAGCTCAACCACAACGCCGTCGTCGGCTTCCCGCACCCGCCCATCGCGCGCGACGCGCAGACGGTCCTGCTCCTCCGCAGCCGGCGCGACAACCCGCGGCACCAGATCCGGTTCGAGGTGACGAAGGAGCTGCTCGACCGGGCTCAGATCCCGCACAAGGACCTGCAGTTCGAGGGCGACTCGCTCTTGTCCGAGATCCTGCAGATGACCTATTTCACCGATTACGTGTCCTTCTATGTCGCGCTGCTCAACGGCGCGGATCCTTCGCCGGTGACCTCGATCGACTACCTCAAGGATCGGCTGGCGAAGGCCTAGTGGCGACGACCGCGTTCACCTTCTGCCCGCGTGACGGAACGAAGCTCGTGCTCACGCGCATCGACGGGCGCGAGCGGCCGACGTGCACCGTCTGCGGCCTCGCCGACTTCACGCACGTGCAGGTCGGCTCCAACGCCATCGTCGAGCGCGACGGGGCGGTCCTGCTCGTTCGTTTGAATTACGGCCCGCGTGATGGGCACTGGGCCCTGCCCGGCGGGCTCGTCGAGAACGACGAGACGACCGAGGAGGCTGCGGTGCGGGAGACGAAGGAGGAGACCGGGTTCGAGATCGCACTCGACGGACTGCTCTCGGTGTGGCTGCGACCGGGTTTCCCGATCCTCGTCGTGAACTACCGGGCCCACATCACCGGCGGCTCGCTCCAGATCGCGCCTGATGAAGCGTCGGAGGCGAAGTTCTTCGCCAAGGCCGAGCTCCCGCCGCTCGACGAGATCGCGTGGCCGTCAGCGGTGCACGGGCTCGACGCCTGGCGCGCGTACGAGCCGCCCCGACCATGACGACTCCGCAGACCGACCAAACTTGGGAGATCTACTACCCGGAGGCGGCTGCGACGGGCCTCGAGATCGCGCGCGCGCGGATCGACCCGACCGATGTGGTCTGGCTGCACGCGGCTCCGCCGGTGCTCGCAGTGACGGTTCGCGAGGGCGACGACCGGATCGTCGCGCGCGGCGAGCCGATGCGGCGCGAGGGTGCATACCTGCCGATGACCCGGCTCGAACGGCGTGGGGACGTCGTGGTCCGGACGGATCGCTGGCCGACGGATGCGGACGCGGGTGCCGTGGTGATCCTTCCCGGCGGCGAGGCCGGGATCCTGAAGAGCTGGTGGAACGCGGCTGATGGCAGCGAGTGGCGCTGGGTCGTGGAGTTCTTCAACCGGCGGGGCTGAGCTCCAGATCGAGCTGCGCGAAGTCCCCTTCGTCGCGACGCGCGCCAGGTCGCCATGGGACCGGCGCTCGGAAGAGCGGTCCCGCGAAGGTGAACGAGTGATACTCGCCGTTCTCACCGGCCGGGTCGATCCCGGTCGTGACGATCTCAGCCACAAAGCGCTCGTCGATGATCCGGCCGAGCCACGTCTCGTCGAGCTTCGACAGTTGGACGCAGGTGATGACCGCGCGGCTCCCGCTCGCGACGAACTCGGCGACCAGCTCGGCGGGCGACTCGCCCCAGATGGGCTCGACGTGCTCGAGCCCGGCATCGCGGACCCGGTGCTCGTACCAGGCGCGCACGTCGGCAAGATGGATGTCGCCGAATGCGACGCCCGCGAACCCGTCGGTCTTGAGGCTTGCGAGCATCGCGCGGAACGCGGGTTCGTAGCCATCCCAGGCGACACCGTGCTGGACCAGCTCAAGGCCGATCGCGTCCGCCTGCGCCTGCATCAGCTCACGTCGCGTGGCGTGGAAGCGCACCCGATCGGTCGCCGGGTCGTACATATTGAGGAGGCGGGTCACGGCGAGACCTCGTGACCGCGCGCGCATCAGGGCGAGGGCGCTGTCCTTCCCGCCGGACCACATGAGCGCATAGCGCTCACGCGTCCGATCCGTCCGATCAGGGGATCCCAAATTCGATCGCGACGACACCGTCCCGGACCTCCTTCACGCAGAGCCCCGGCGCGCAGCCGCGGGCCGCGCATTCGTTGGTGCAGAGGTGCGTGCGCGCGCACACGAGGCACAGGAGCTTCCCGTCGCAGACCTCGCAGGTCGCGTGACGCAATGGGTCGATGGGATGGCCGCAGTCAGCGGGCATGCAGCTCCTCGGCCGCGCGCCACAGCCCGGCCCAGATCGCGCGTCGCTCCGCGTCGGTGGGCGCCCTGCCGGCGAGGTCGCGGAATGCGACCACGCCGCGCGCGGCGAGGGCGCCCCAGGCCTTCGGCCGCCGCGCGGCGGTGTCGCGCACGAGGTCGCGTTCGCGGGTCACGGTCTCCGCCACGGCGCGCTCGACCATGAGGGCTAGCCTACGAAAGTGCGGATCGTCTCACTTGTGCCCGCCGGCACCGAGATCGCATACGCCCTTGGGGCAGGCGACGACGTCGTCGCGGTGACGCATGACTGCGACTACCCGCCCGCGGCGAAGGCTCTGCCACGCGTGACGCGCTCGACGATCGCGCCCGGCAGCGACAGCTTCTCGATCGACGCACAGGTCCGCGCCGCCGTCGAGCGCGGCGAGAGCACGTTCCACCTTGATCCCGCCTCCCTCGCGGCTGCCCGACCCGACATGCTGTTAGGTCAGACGCTCTGCGAGGTCTGCGCCGTCACGGTGTCGCAGCTGCCGACCACCCTCGATCCGGCGCCCGCGATCGTCCCGCTCGAGGGCCACTCCCTTGAAGGGATCTTCACCGATATCTCGCGTGTGGGCGACGCGATGGGGCGCAGCGCGGCTGCGGGTGCCCTCGTCGCCGACCTTCGCGCGCGCATCGCCCGCGTCGAGGAGCAGGTCGCCGGCCTGCGCCGTCCGTCCGTCGTCTGCCTCGAATGGCTGGCGCCGCTGTTCAACGCCGGCCACTGGGTGCCGGAACAGGTGGCGATCGCAGGCGGCTCGGACCTGCTCGGGCGGCCACTCGTTCCCTCGATCGACGTGCCATGGGAGGATCTCGTCGCCGCCGACCCGGAGTTCCTGTTCGTGTTGCCCTGCGGCTTCGACGCCGAGCGGGCGCTGTCCGAGGCGGCCGTCGTCACTGCGAGGCCCGAGTGGGCCGGTCTTCGGGCGGTGCGAGAGGGTCATACCTACGTGGTGGACGGGAACGCGTATTTCAGTCGCCCCGGTCCACGGGTCGTAGACGGGATCGAGCTGCTCGCGTCGCTGCTGCACCGAGGGCGCGTGGCGCGCCCACCCGGGGCACGGGTGCTCATTCCGCCCGTTTCGTCTTTTGCCGCATGACCTCGGCGACCGACGGCGCGCCGTCGGGTCGTGAGAGCACGCGAACCGCGTCGCCGACGCCCACATCACCCGCCTCGACGATGCGCAAGTACGCGCCGGGCCGGCCGCCGTCGATGAACTCGGTGATGAAGCCAGGCCGCTCCATCCGGGCCTCGAGCTTGTAGCAGGGGAGCCGCGGCTGGGTCACCTCGAGCAGAGCCGTGCCGACCTGCCAGCGCTCGCCGATGACCGCGCCGCTCACGTCGATCCCGTCGGTGGTCAGGTTCTCGCCGAACGTGCCGGCGTTGATGGGCTGGCCGAGCGTCGTCGCCCACCAGTCGAGATCCTCGCGCGCGTATGCGTAGACGGCCTTGCGGTCGCCCCCGTGTACCCGCCGGTCGGACTGGTCGTCGCCGTCGAGATTCACGCCGCGGATCGCGACCCGTCCGGCGACGGGATCCTTCCAGATGCTGGTCCGGATCTGGCGATCGCCGACGACGATCTCGCGCGGTGTCCCGACGTTGACCGACGCGACGCGGCCGTCCTGGATGGTCATCTGCATAGCGCAGGCTAGTACGCTCGGTCCGATGTTGATCCGGAAGCATGACGCAGCGATCGCAGATGACGAGTGGAAGGCCTTTCTCGGTGCCCGCGACTTCGGCGAGCTCATTGCGAGCGGTCGGGGCAGGGACGTGCCGGTCGTCGTTCCGACGCATTTCATCTACGACGGCGACCACACGATCCGGCTGCATCTTGCGGTCCCGAATCCGGTCTGGGACGCGCTCGCCGAGAATCCGCTCGCGCTCGTCTCCGTGTACGGCGACTACAGCTACATCCCGACCCAGTGGAACGCGAACCCCGGCGCGCCCGTCGAATACGGGGTCCCGACCTCGTACTACGCCGCGGTGCAGGCGGTCGTTCGCATCCGCGCCGTGGACGACCCGGACGAGCTCACCGAGATCCTCCGCGCGCAGCTCGCGCACTTCCAGCCGGAGGGCGGTCACGCGGAGGTGCGGCCGGACAACGACTACGGGAAACAGCTCGGCGGGATCCGCGGCATCGTGTGCACGATCGAAGAGGTCCGCGCCAAGTTCAAGTACGGCGGCAACAAGTCCGTGGAACACCGGCTGCGGATCGCGGACCACCTTGCGGAGCGCGGCCAGGGCCATGACGGAGGTGCCAGGGTGCAGCTCCTGCGACGCACCAAGAGCTAGCCGTTTCGCTCGTTTCAGGCCCAAAAGCGGCCTTCCTATACTCGGCACGACGCCGGGCTTCCCGACGCCGATACGGAGCAGGAGGAACTCATGAACTCGAGCCTCATCTCCAAGATCGAGAAGGCGAAGCGGTACGCAGCGCAACCCGATCGCGTCCAGTTCCAGGCTCTCGAGGTCTCATTCCGCGGCGACAACGGGACCCACAAGATCCTCCTCGCAGGAGATGAGTGGTCGTGCGAGTGCGATCACTTCGTCGTCCACGGTCTGTGCACCCACGTCATGACCCTGCAGCGTCTCTTCTCGGCGAACCTCTCCGACGCAGCGCGCTACAGTCAGGAACGAGTCCCGCAGATCGCATAGATCGCCTAGACAGATCCCGCGACAGAACTGAATACGCGGAGCGCCAGCGAAGCCGGTGTGATTCCGGCAGGGTCCCGCCACCGTAACGGCCGAAACGCCGAACTCGGGTCGCCTGGTCCATCCGCCCGCGGCCAACACACCTTCGCGAGAAAGGGTGAGCCAGTAATGACCAGACGCGTCGCGCTGCTCTTCGCGATCCTCCTGGTGAGCAGCTGTGGCACCGCCACGGCTCCCGCGCCGGTATCGGCCACTACCACCGCTCGGGCCAGCGCCGGCGCGTTCCCGGCCAGCATCACCGATTTCCAGAACCGGTCCGTCGCGATCTCAAAGCGACCGGAGCGGATCGTCTCGATCGGTCCATCGAACACCGAGTTCCTCTTCGCGCTCGGCGCCGGCGACCGCGTCGTCGGCACTGATGATTTCTCGGATGAGCCGGCTGCCGCGAAGACGAAGGATCACATCGGCGGGGCGAAGGTGAGCCTCGAGAAGGTCGTCTCGCTCAGGCCGGACCTCATCATCACGGTGAAGTTCTCGGACGGGACGATCGAAGCGCTCACCCAGCTCAACGCGGCGGTCCTCGTGATCGATCCGCAGGGCGCTGC
>JANLWM010000282.1:0-1714 GCA_031364525.1 Chloroflexota bacterium
TCGCGCGGCCCGCGGCGATGGCCGAGTTCCAGATGCTCCTCGATGAGAAGCGCCTCGATCAGCCCGGCGCGACGACGATCGGCGAGTGGGAGCAGCTGTATTACACGAACAAGGTCAAGACGAAACGCTTCCGCTACGACGCCCAAGAGGTGCGTCCGTATCTCGAATACAAGAAGGTGCGCCAGGCGATCCTCGACCTGAACAGCGGGCTCTTCAACATGACCTTCACGCCGGTGGTCCACGAGGAACGGTGGCACCCGTCCGTCGAGAGCTTCGATGTGACGATCGACGGCAAGCCCGCCGGCCGCATCTCGCTCGACATGCACCCGCGCGAGGGCAAGAACAAGTGGTTCTTCAACGCCCCGCTGCGCGTCGCGGTCCCCGGGACGCAGGAGGGTCACGGTGTCCTCAACTGCAACTTCCCGGACCCCGCGACCGTGCAGGGACCCGCCCTGATGGAGCACTCGCAGGTCGTCACGTACTTCCATGAGTTCGGGCACCTCGTCCACGGGCTCGCCCGCGCGAACATCAGGTACGTGCGGCTCTCGCGGGTCAGCGAGGGTGACTTCATGGAGGCCCCATCGCAGTTCCTCGAGGAGTGGATCTCGGACCACAGCGTGCTCACCCGCTTCGCGAAGCACGTCGGGACCGGCAAGCCGATCTCCGAGGACCTCGTGCAGCGGCTCCGTGCCGCGCGCGACTTCGGGCGTGGTCTGCGCACGCTCACTGCATCGATCGCGCTCTCACGGCTCTCGCTCGCGCTCCATGACGGGAAACGTCCGGGCGCCGACCCGCGCGTCATCGCCGCGGAGGTCTCCGCGAAGTACTCGCCGTTCGAGCGCTTGGACGGCACCGCGCATCCCGCTAGCTGGGAGCACATGAACGGCGACCACTACTCGGCCGCCTACTACACGTACCTCTGGTCGAACACGATCGCCCGCGATCTGCACACCGCGTTCGGCGGCGACCTCATGGACACCACGGTCTCGCTCCGCTACCGCGATCAGATCCTGGCACCCGGCGGCACGAAGCCGGCAGCCGATCTGGTGCAGGACTTCCTTGGGAGGCCCGGCGACCTGCGGGCGTTCAAAGCGTGGCTGGCCGGGACGACGCCCTAGCTCACCGCCGTTCGAGCAGCGACAGTCCCTCCCCGATCGCGATCTCGTCGAACCCGAGCGCTTTGATCGCCGCCACCTCTGCCTGGTGCTTCCGCATGTCCCGATTCACGGTCGGTGCGGTGTAGTCGAGGATCACGTACTGCGCGTCGCAGACGTCGAGCCCGATGAGGTTGTAGTTGAAGCGGCGCTGCGGCAGCTGCGTCGTGAAGAAGTCGCGCGACGAGACCTTCGCGTCGTCAGGGATCGCGCGCACCGCGGCCAAGAACGGCTCGTACCGCGGCTCACGGATGAAGGGCGAGGAGCCGGACGGAGCACGATCGGGGACGCCGCGCAGGTACGCGTCGTAGAAGCCGGGCGTGAACGGCGCCGCGCCAAGGACGAGCGAGAAGAGGAACGCGCTGAGGAACACGTCCCGTGAGAGCTGGCGGCGCCAGCGCTCGCTCGTGATCGACGCGAGGCCGATGATCGACGCGCCGAGCGCGATCGGGATGAGCGGCGCCGCGTACTGGTTATGGAGGGTGTGCTGGCCGCCGTAGTTGGACAGCATGAGATAGCCAAGGGTCGGCAGCGTGGGCAGGATCGCCCACTTCGCGCGC
>JANLWM010000346.1:0-3080 GCA_031364525.1 Chloroflexota bacterium
TTCAGCCAGCGCGGCCTCCTCGCGGCCGACCTCGCGGTCGGCCAGAGCGCCGTCGTGCCGGTCCCGGTCTCGCTCCCCGGCGCGCGCGGCAACTACGTGTTCGCGTGGGACCTCGTGCAGGAGGGCGTCGCCTGGTTCAGCCAGCTCGGTGTCGGCCGCCTCTCTGAGGCCATCAGCGTCCAGCCCGGGGTCACGTTCTTTGGGAAGGGCTTCGGTCACGGCGTCGGCATGAGCCAGTACGGCGCGCAGGGCTGGGCGACCGGTGCCGCGGGTCCGGCGCTCACCGGCGAGCAGATCGTCGCGCTCTACTACCCGGGCACGCAGCTCACGATCGTCGATGCGAACACGAACGCCCGCGGTCCGATGCGGGTGCTCCTGTCATCGCCGTCGTCCAGCGGCTCCGCCTCGTGCGGTCAGCCGTTCATGAACACGTGGCTCAACAACGTCCGTTCGCCAGGCGGCTTCAGCGTCGTGAACGAGAGCGCGGGCAATGCCGTCGTCGGCGTCGCCGCTCCGAACGTGACGTATCAGATCGCGGCGGTGCCGGGCGGCGTCTCGGTGTACGACCAGGGCACGAACCCGCCGACGCTCAAGTACCGCGGCACCGGCCCGGTGACCCTCGTTCCGACCGACCCGACGACACCGATCACCGTGCAGGAGAAAGGCGAGTTCCTGCGGGGCAAGATCCAGTACAAGAACGATGGCGGCGGCAACCTGCGCGTCGTGAACTTCGTCGGCTACGACGACTACGTGCGCGGCGTCATCCCCAAGGAGATGCCGCTCGGCTGGCATCCCGAGGCGTACAAGGCGCAGGCCCTCGCCGCGCGGAGCTACGGCTTCACGAGTACCGCGCCGGCGCGCGACTACGACGTTCGCGACGACCAGTCGGACCAGTGCTACGGCGGCGCGACCGTCGAGACCACCGCGGGCAATGCCGCCGTCGCCGCGACCTTCGGCAAGGTCATCACGTACAACGGTGCCGCGATCCGCGCGTACTTCTCGAGCTCGAGCGGCGGCTACACCGTCGGCGTGGGCTGCTGGAACACCGGCACCACGTGCAAGCCGAACGATCCGTTCCTCGTGCCGGTCGCGGACCCGGCCGACCTTGCGGTCGTCGTCCCGACGCCGAACAAGCACGCGAGCTGGACGGTCACCTTCTCGAGCGAGTCGATCCGGGGGGCGATCCTGAGCTACCGCGGCGTGGACATCGGGACGCTGCTCTCAACGGACGTGACCAACCAGGCGCCCGGCAACGTCGGGCATGTCGTGTCGGTGAAGTTCTCCGGGACCAATGCGACCGTCGATGTCCCGGCCGATCTGTTCCTTCGCTCGTACCTCGGTCTCAAGTCGACGATGGTGCGGCTCAGTCCGTTCTAGCCCGGTAACGGGGGCCCGCCCCGGACGTTTTCCGTATACGCGGCCACCGTTCTGGTCCAGAATGTCCAAGCGCGCGTGGGGACGGTGGCGAGGAAGAAAGGGTGACTCGCCGGTGTTTCGACGTCTCCGTCTTGCGGGCCTGACAGCGCTCTTCCTGGTCGCTGCCTTCCCGCACGCCGCGGCGTCCGCCGCCCCCCTTTCTCGCGGCTCCGGCCACATCACCGGCCAGGAGGTCACCCTTCGCCTCCCCACCCAGAGCGGCGGATCCCTGTCCGTCGGGGGCGCAGCCTCCATCCAGACCGCTGACGCCGGCAGCACCGGCCCGGGCACGCTCCTCTACACCTCCGACCCGATCGCGGCCACGCAGCTGTTCGACCGCGTCGCGGTCCACTGGGTCACGATCCCCGGCGCCGATGAGGCCTTCGCCTTCGAGCTTCGCACGTCGTCGGACGGCGTCACGTGGGGCGAGTGGACGGCCGTCCTGAGCGAGGCCGACCTCGCCGATCCGGCGACGGGTGAGCAGTACGGACCGCCGCAGACCACCGTTCCCGATGCGCGCTTCGCGCAGTACCGGACCTGGCTCCTTGCCGGGGACCCGGCCGCGCTCGTGCGCGTCGGCGTGACGTTCATCGACGTGAGCGATCTCAACCAGGGTCCGTTCGCGCGGCTGTTGAATGACCTCGTCGGCGCCGCGCGCGGCCTCGGGTCGAGCTACGCGCTCGCGGCGCCGGCCGGCGCGTCGAAGATCCTCGCGCGCTCGGACTGGGGCGCCGACGAGTCGCTGTTCTCCTGGACCCCGGAGTACAAGCGCACCCAAAAGGCGATCGTGCATCACACCGCGGGCGACGACGGCGGCACGAGCGTCGCCGGGACGATCCGCGCGATCTACTACTACCACGCCATTACCCGCGGCTGGGGCGACATTGGCTACAACTACCTGGTCGACAAGTTCGGGAATATCTGGACCGGTCGCACGGGTGGGGACAATGTCATCGCCGGCCACGCGTACGGATGGAACGACGGCTCGTTCGGGGTCGCGGCGATCGGCACGTACACCACGACGGCCCCGACCCCGGCGCTGATCGGCGCGGTCGCGAACATCATCGCGCTCAAGTTCAGCCAGTTCGGCATCCAGCCGTATGGCAACGACACCTTCACCCATAAGGAGCAGCGCACCGACGGCACGTGGGTCGACGTCACGTCGAATCCGCCGAACGTCCAGGGCCATCGCGACGCGAACTACATCGTCGGTGCCCGCGGCGGGCAGACCGAATGTCCGGGCGGCGCGCTCTACGCGCAGCTGCCGAATATCCGGACGCTCGCGCAGGCCGCGCTGCAGAACGGCTTTTCGAATCTTGCGATTATCGACCCGGCGCTCCCGAAGGCCGGTCTGGCCGGCGCGACCCTGCCGGTGATGACCACGGTCACGAACAAGGGCACCAATCCGATCCCCGCCGGCACGCAGATCTCCTACCGGGTCTACGTCGCGAGCGCCCAACGGTCGCAAGGTCAGCTCGCGACCATCCCGACGTCGATCGCCCCCGGACAATCCACGTCCATTCCCATTGCCTTCGTCGTGCCGCCGATCGGCAGCTACATCGTGAAGTTCGACCTGCTCTCGAATGGGATCTGGTGGAACACGCTCTACAACCAGCCGTCGCGCGACATGTGGTTCCGCTCCGCCGACTGGAGCGCGGACTGGG
>JANLWM010000368.1:0-6060 GCA_031364525.1 Chloroflexota bacterium
CGCAGACCGTTCACGACGGCGAGCTCCCGGCGCGCGGCCTCGTCCTTCGCGTACGTCATGAACGGGATGAGGTCCGGATAGTTCGTCGTGACGTGGACCTTTCCGGCAGCGTCTGCGGGGTGGGCGGCGATGTAGTCCGCGGGCATGCCCTCCAGCTGCGCCGGGTCGAGCGCCACCTCGGAGACGTCGTCACGGATGTTCTTGGCGAACTCCTGCTCGACCTTGACCAGCGCCGCGCGGACCGCGCGAACGCGCTCCTGATCCGCGGCGGAAAGCTCGATGCCGGTCCGACGCATGTCACGACGCGCAAGCTCGACGACCCGGCGCGCGAGCGGATCGAGCGTCGCGCCGTCGATGCCCGACAGGGCGTCATACACCGGACGGTCCTGGCCGAGCCGCGTCCCGAACGCCGAAAGCTCCTGGATCGCTGTGTCGGCCGCGGCACGGACGAGCGGGTCCGGATGCACCTCGGCCATGAGGCCGCACTCGCTTGCGACGTTGGCGAGCTCGATCCCGATCTCGTTGAACGGCACCAGCACGTTCGCCCTGGTGAGCGGAGCCTGGACCCGACCGATGCCGGCCCGGGCCGCCTCCGCACGCTCGAGACGGGCACGCGCCCGGTCGAGGAGGTCGCTCGCGGCGCTCTCCGTGGCTGTCGTCATGGGGTAATGGCGAGTTTAGGCCCGGATACCCCTCATCCGCGTCCGGCGCGGCCGAAGGTTGCTGGCGCAACTACCTGTGTGGTATGCTGACGGTCCGCGCGGCCTCGTCGCGCCTCGTGGTGCCGCCTCGCTCACCCCAACCGGCGGCCGCCCACCGACCACTGCTGGACACTTTTTGGAGGTTCCCCACATGAAGACATCAGGACTCCCCTGCCGCGCCACGATGGACTGCGACGCGGTCTTCTCGCCGGCCGATGACAAGACCCTGAAGCTCCTGCTCGCCGCCGCTGCGGAGCGGGACGCGCACGAGATCGCGGTGCACGGCTACGCGCACCGGATCATCGACGTCGCGAAGCCTGACTTCGCCGCTGGCCCCCGGGGCCGTCGCAAGAAGGAAGTCGCCGCCTAGCTCGGCGGCCCATGAGCACGATCGAGTCGGTCAACCCGGCCACCGAGGCCGTGCTCGCGCGGTTCGATACGCACTCCAACGCCCACGTAGAGGCCGCGCTCGCGCAAGCGGACGCGGCCTTTCGGCGCTCCCGCGAGATGAGCTTTGCCGAACGCGCCCTACCGATGCGCTTGCTCGGTCAGGTCCTTCGTGACCGGCGGGACCGCTACGCGGGCCTGATCACCGCGGAAATGGGCAAGCCGATCGCCGAGGCGCAAGCGGAGATCGACAAGTGCGCGTGGACCTGCGACTTCTACGCGGAGCACGCCGCGACGTTCCTCGCCGATGAGAACGTTCCGACGAACGCTCGCGAAAGCTTCGTCGCGTTCGAGCCGCTCGGCGTCATCCTCGCGGTCATGCCATGGAACTACCCCTTCTGGCAGGTCGTCCGATTCCTGGCGCCCGCCCTCATGGCCGGGAACGCCGCGGTGCTCAAGCACGCGTCGAACGTCCCGCAAAGCGCGCTGGCGCTCGAGCAAGCCGTGCGTGATGCGGGCTTCCCCGGGGGATCGCTGCGGACGCTCCTTCTTTCCGGCGCTGCGGTCGAACCGCTGGTGGCCGATGACCGGATCCGGGCCATCACCCTGACCGGCAGCACGGCCACCGGATCGCGGCTCGCGGAGCTGGCTGGGCGGGCGGTCAAGAAGGCCGTCCTCGAGCTCGGCGGGTCCGATCCGTTCATCGTCCTGCGCGACGCCGACATCGCCGCGGCGGCCGTGACCGCAACGAAGGCCCGCTACCAGAACACCGGGCAGTCGTGCATCGCGGCAAAACGGTTCCTCGTCGATGCCCCGGTCGCTGCGGAGTTCGAGCAGCGCTTCGCGGATGCGATCCGCGCGCTGCGGGTCGGCGATCCCCTGGACCCGAAGACCCAGGTCGGCCCGCTCGCGCGCGCGGACCTGCGCGACGCGCTGGAAGAACAGGTCGCCGCGTCCGTCCGGATGGGTGCCCGGGTCGTGGTCGGCGGCAAGCGTCGCGAGGGGAAGGGCTGGTTCTACGAGCCGACGCTCCTCGCCGATGTCAGCGAGGACATGCCCGTGCTGAAGGACGAGACCTTCGGACCCGTCGCGGCGCTCCTCTCGGTGCGCGACGCGGACGAAGCGGTGCGCGTCGCGAACAGCTCCCCGTATGGACTGGGTGCGGCCCTCTGGACGCGGAACGAAGCGAGCGCGAAGGCGATCGCGCGGCGGATCGAGTCGGGGTCGGTCTTCATCAACGGGATGGTCGCGTCGGACCCGCGGCTTCCGTTCGGCGGGGTCAAGCGCAGCGGGTACGGCCGCGAGCTTTCCGGCTACGGGATCCGCGAGTTCGTGAACATCCAGACCATCTGGATCGGTCCGGCGACGAGCGCGCCACAGGTCCCGAACGCCGAGTAGGTCCGGGCTAGGCTCGCCCAGGTGAACGTCGCCGAGCTCGTCGTGCAGTGTCTCGAGAACGAGGGCGTTCGCCATGTGTTCGCGCTCCCTGGCGAGGAGACGCTCGCGCTCGGCCTGGCACTCGAAGACAGCACGAAGATCGAACAGATCATCGTGCGTCACGAGCAGGGCGCCGCATTCATGGCCGATGTCGCCGGGCGGCTCACCTCCTATCCCGGCGTCTGCCTCGCGACGCTCGGGCCCGGCGCGACGAATCTCCTGACAGGCGTCGCCGATGCGACGCTCGACGGTGCGCCCCTGGTCGCGATCACGGGACAGGCGGGCCTGGAGCGGATCCACAAGCGCTCGCATCAGTACGTGGACGTGATCGGGATGTTCGCGCCGGTCGTGAAATGGGGCGCGCGCATCGAGCTCGCCGATGGAACGCCGGAGATCATCCGCACCGCGTTCCGGATGGCGCGGCTCGAACGGCCCGGCGCGACGCATGTCGAGCTGCCGGAGGACGTCGCTGAACACCCGGTCGATGCGCATTCCATGGCGATCAGGCGGACGCGATACGCCGCGGCGCGCGAGGACGCGATCCGCGCCGCCGCGGACGCGATCAACGGGGCATCGCATCCGATCCTCCTGGTCGGGAACGGCGTCGTGCGGCGCGAGGTCGCCGGTCACGGCGCGGTGACGGCGCTTCGCGCGTTCGTGAGCCGGACCCGGATCCCCGCGACGCACACATTCATGGCCAAAGGGGCGATCGACGACCGCGAGGCGGCCGCGCTGCCTTCCGTCGGGCTACAGCGTCCGGGTGCGGATCTCGCGGCGCTCGCGGAGCTGGCGGATGCCGACGTGGTCGTGTGCGTCGGCTACGACCTCGTCGAATGGTCCCCGGAGCTCTGGAATCCGAAGGGCGAGAAGCGCGTCGTCCATATCGACAGCCGGCCGGCCGAGATCGACGCGAGCTACGTCATCGCGACCGAAGTGGTCGGCGAGATCTGCGACTCCCTCGAAGCCCTCGCTCCGCTCGTCACGCCGCGGCCGGCGGCGACCCATACGCGGGCGGACCTGCGCGTCGCGGGTGACGGCGCATTCCCGCTGTGGCCAAGGCGGGTCGTGGCGGATCTGCGGACCGCGATGGGTGACCTCGACATCGTCATCTGCGATGTCGGAGCGCACAAGGTCTGGCTCTCGCGGCTGTACCCCGCGCATGCCCCGAACACGGTCATCGTCGCCAACGGGTTCGCACCCATGGGCATCGCGATCCCCGGCGCGATCGCGGCGAAGCTCGTGAAGCCCGAGCGAAAGGTCGTCGCGTTCTGTGGAGACGGCGGCTTCCTCATGAACGTGCAGGAGCTCGAGACGGCCAAGCGCCTGGGCACGGCGATCGTGATGGTCGTGCTCGTTGACGGCCGCTACGGCGTGATCGAGGCGAACCAACAGCGACGGTTCAAGCGCACCGGCGGCATCGAGTTCGGGAACCCCGACCTCGTGCAGCTCGCGCACGCGTTCGGGATCCGCGGTGAGGCGGTCGAAAGCGCGGACGGCCTGCTCCCGGCCCTCAAGCGCGCGCTTGACGGTCCCGGTCCCGCGCTCGTTGCGGTCCCGATCGATCCACGCGAGAACGCCAAGCTTGGGGAGGCGCTCTAGCTCTTAAAGGAGCGCGAGGGCCTCGCCGAGCGCCGTGATCGACCCCTCGGTGATCGGGCTCGCCACAACGATCGCTTCGTCTGCGCCGGCCGCCGCGAGGTCGCGCAATCCCTGCGCGATGCGCGGCGCAGGACCTTCGAGCGGTGTGACGCCCGGTGGGACCGTCCGCTCGTTCGATGCCCGGTCCAGCACGACGAGGACACATGCGCTTCGCTCGATCTCCTCCGGACGGCGTCCGGCGGCGATCGCTGCCCGATCGATCAGCACGTTCTTTGACGCGAAGCCCGCCGCGGTGTTCCCGTACCAGTCGAACCAGGTGTTCCACACGTCCGCGTGCGGCAGCGCGATGGACAACATCCGCGGTGAGGTGCTACCGATCATGATCGGTGTCCGGTGCCCGAGCGGCGGCAACAGCACCGCATCCTCTACGTGGACGAATGGACCGGTCGCGGTGACCCGCTCCCCTGCCAGCAGGCGACGGATGACGTCGAACGACGCTTCGAAGCGTGAGACCCGCTGATCGAACGGGACCCCGAACGAACGGAACTCGGCCTCGTTCCAGCCGGCACCGAGACCGAGGATCAGCCGTCCGTTGCTGATCTCCTGGACCGCGGCGGCGCGCTTCGCGAGGAGCGCGGCTGGCGAGAATGCGGTGCACGCGACGAGCGGACCGAGCTTCACGCGCGTGGTCACCGCCGCGAGCGCCGCAAGCAGGCTCCAGGCCTCCCACGGCCCCCGCTCGGGACGGCCGTCGTCGCGATAGAGGACGTGATCGCCCACCCAGATCGAGTCGAACCCCGCCGTCTCGGCCGCACGGGCCAGCGTCACATATTCGGGCCAGCGCACCACGCGCTCGACCTCCGGGAGCTGGATCCCGACCCGAAGTAGTCTCACCGGTCGAACTCTATCGGCGGATCAACCGACGAGACTGCGAAGCCAATCCGTTGCGAGTGCCACCGCCGCCACCGGCACGATGACCCGATGGATCCGCGGCCACCGCGAGGCGGCGACCGCGAGCGCGAGAAGCCCGATGGACGCCGCGAAGAGCGGACCGGGGCTTCCGTTGGCGGGCCACAGGACGAGCGCCACGACGGCAGCCGCTCCGATGCCGGTCCAGCAGGCCACGAATGCGCGGCGGGTGCCGAGACGGACGGCCAGGGTGCGAAGGCCGAATGCGCGATCGCGCGCGATGTCCGGGAGCGCGTCCGCGAGGTGGATCGAGACGACGATCGGTGCGCCGATGAGGTAGGTGATCGCAAGGAGCGCGTCCGCGCGCCCCGCGACGAGGAAGGCCGCGACCGGCAACGTCGGCAGCGCGATGCAGAACGGCGCGAAGCTCCAGATGGTGCGCTTGACGCCGGTGTCGTAGACGAAGCCGCAGGCCGTCCCGATGGCGATCGCGAAGACCACGAGCGGCCCGAGCGGAACTGCCACCGCGAGGCCGGCCGCGAAGAGGCTCCAGGCGACCCGCTGCGCCGTGATCGGCCGAAGCGCGCCGCGCGGGATCAGCCGCCACGGCTTCGTTGCCGCGTCGAGGTCGCGATCGCACCAGTTGTTGTGGAACGCGATCGCGATCTGGGTCAACAGGATGCTCACCAGGAAGAGCGCGGTCGACGCCGGCGGGGCCCCGCGCGATGCGACCCAGACGAAGACGAGTGCTGCCCCGACCACCACCGGGATCGCGCGCAGGTGGAGGAACTCGGCCCAGTCCTGCACGAAGCGGCTCATGTGCGACCGCGCTCGGAGAGGTAGTGATGCCACAGCAGGCGCGCCGCTGCAGCACGGTCCGGCCGCCAGGCCTCAGCTCGGCGTGCGAGAGCCGCAGGCGTGGGCCGCGCACGTAACCGCCAGAGCCCACGGACCGCCTCGAGGAGGGCGAGGTCGGCGGACGGGAACACGTCGCGACGGCGCAGTGCGAAGAGGAGGTAGCACTGGG
>JANLWM010000120.1:0-13051 GCA_031364525.1 Chloroflexota bacterium
CATCTTCGACGGGGCGGACCTTCTCTTTCGGCTGCTCCCGGTACTCGTCTCGGTCCCTGCCGGTCTTCGACCAGTTTAGCAAGAGCGGCCGGACCTTCAGCTAGACCGCCCGGATGCGCCCCAGCTTCTTTTGCCGATACATCGCCCGGTCCGCGGCATCGACGAGCGCATCGACCGATGTGCCCTCGACGAGCGCCGGCGCGATCCCCCAGGCGATCGACGGGACCCGCTGCCCGCTCGGGATGGTCGAGCTTGCGATGTCGTCGGCGAGCCGCCGCATGATCCGGTCAGCGGCGAAGAGCGGCGCGCCGGGGAACACGATGCCGAACTCGTCGCCCCCGATGCGCGCGACGAGGTCACCGGTGCGAACGCCGGCCGCCAGGATCTCGCCGATCTTGATGAGCGCCTGGTCACCGGCGGCGTGGCCATGCTGGTCGTTCAGCTGTTTCAGGCCGTTGGCGTCGATGATCGCCACCGACAGCGGCGCGCCGTCTCCCTCGCTGCGGGCGAGACCTTCGGCGAGCTTCTCGAAGAAGACGCGGCGATTCGGAAGGCCGGTGAGCGGATCGGTCGCGGCCGCGGACTTGGCGGCCTGGTGCAGGCGCGCGACGCGCACCGCCGCCGCGACCTGGTGCGACGTCGCGGTCAGCAGCGTCTCGTCGTCCGCGGTGAACGCGGCAGGACGGGCGCTCTCGATCCCGATGATCCCAACGGTCTCGTCACCGATCCGCAGCGGCACGATGAGGCTGGAGCGGATGTCCGCCGGGCCGACGAACCGGGTGTCCGCCTGCACGTCGGCGACATTCTGGAGCCGGCCATGCTGCATGACCCACCAGCTGATCCCGATCCCGGGCGCGAGGGACTGCCCGATGAACGCGGTCGACGGACCGAATGCGGCGTGGATGACGAGCTCGCCCTTGTCGTTCAGGGTCGTCAGGAAGCCGTTCTCGTAGCCCATGGCATCGCACACGATCCGGAGCAGCCGGCTGGCAAGCTCGTCGAGATCGAGGACCGCGCTGATCTCCGAGGCGAGACGCTGCAGGATCGCCAGCTGGCGCGCGTGGGCATGCGAGTGCTCGGCCATCCGCTCCACGAGCGAGCCGGGACCGGGAACGTCGTCGATGTCCTCGCGCTCGATCGCGCCGACCCGGCTCAGGTAGGCGCTGCCCTCGCGCTGATCGCGCTCGATCACGCGGATGAACGCATCCACGACCTCCGGATGGAATTGGGCGCCGCTGCACCGCCGCAGCTCCGACACGGCGAAGTCGACGCTCTGGGCGGCCTTGTAGGCGCGCTTGCTGACGATCACCTCATACGCGTCGGCCGCCGACACGATGTACGCGGCGAAGGGGACCGCCTCTCCTGCGAGGCCATCCGGGTATCCGGCGCCATCGAACCGCTCGTGGTGCGACCGGACGATCGGCACGAGATCGCGGAGCGGCTCCACCGCACCGAGGATCGAGGCGCCGAGCGGCGAATGCGTCTTCATGATCACCCACTCTTCAGGGGTGAGCGCGCCGGGCTTGTTCAGGATCGCGTCGGGGATGCCGATCTTCCCGATGTCGTGCAGGAGGGCCGAAAGCTGAACTTGCCGGATCTCATCCGGCGGCAGCTTCATCTCGACGGCGATGATCCGGGAGAGCGCCGAGACGCGGGCCGAGTGGCTCCTCGTGTATGGATCGCGCGCATCCACGGCGGCCGCAAGCGCCTTCACCGAGGCGAGGTACAGCTCGCGAAGGCGAGCGTGGTGCTCGGCGTTCTCGAATGACGACGCGATCAGGTTCGCGAACGACTGAAGGATCGCGATGTCCTCGGCGTCATACGCATTCGCGCGATACGACTGCACCGAGACGACCCCGATGGTCTCGCCACGGATCTTGAGGGGCATGTGCACGGCCGAGGCGCTCCGCCGCGACTCGTCGCCGTACGGCTTGCCCCGGCGCTGGACCGGGTCGTCGGTGCCCGCGGTGATGAAGGGCTCGCCGCTCAGGACGGCCTGGCTCGTCGGGCCGGCGCCGAGGGGCAGGAAGAACTCGCCCTCGCGGGTCGAGTCGCCATCGACCTCGATGAGAAAGTCGAAGAGGCGCCGCTCGCCGTCGTACCGGGCCATGTAGAACGCATCGAGCTCGACCAGGGAGCGGACCGATTCGTACGCGAACTGGGCGATCGCCTGCGGCTCGTGCACCAGGGCGGTCTTGGAGGCGATCTCGTTCAGCATCGTGAGCCGCTGGATCCGCCGATCGCGCTCGCGTCGCGCGCCGGCCGCAGCGAGGGCGTTCCCGGCGAGGCCGGCGAGATCGCGCAGACCCTGCTGGTCGACGACGTCGAACCGCCGGTGCGGATCGGTCGTGCCGACCATGAACACCGCGACCACCGCATCATTCGCCAGCACCGGGACCGCGAGGACCGCATGGACCCCGGCGTGGAGAGCCTCCTGCGCACCCTCGATCCCGGCGTAGTCAGCGGCGTAGTCGCCAACGGTGACCGGAGAGCGGCCGTCGACCACGGCAACGAGGAGGGGGCCGGCGTGGTCGTAGACCAGGCCCGACAGGTGAGCGGCCTGCCCGAGGCCTGCGATGACCCGGGCCCCGCGCCCCGCGGTGATCTCCGCGACGGCGGTGTACTCGGCGTTGAACGCCCGGTGGGCCTCCGCGGCGAGACGGGCCATCACCTCGTCCGAGGTCAGCTGTTCGAGCTCGATCGCGAGCTCTTCGCGTCGCCGCCCGAGCTCGATGCGGCGGGCGTTCGCGAGCGCGATCGCGGCGTGCACGGCGAACCCCTCGAGCGCGTCCCGCTCCGAACCGTCGAACGGTCGCACCTGGGTCCGCCCGACATTCAGCACCGCCGCGATCTCGCCGTGCACGAGCACCGGAATGGCGATGGCGCTGCGAAGACCGAGGTCCGTGACCGCCTGGGGCGCGTCCGGCAGGAGCCGATAGTCGTCGACCGCGACCGTCGAGCGCGTCGCCACGACCTTGCCGACGATCCCGGCCGTGGCCGGCGCATGCACGCCGATGACCCGCGTGCCGATCCCCGCACCGGCGATGATCAGGAACTCCGTTCCCCGGTGGACGTTGAGCGTCGCGTGCTCCGCCTGCACCAGCTCGAGCGCGTGCCGCGGGATCGAGGACAGGACCAGATCGGCGTCGGTCTCGGCCGCGACCTCGGCGGCGGCCGACTCGAGCAGCCTCGCTCGACGCAGATTACGCAATGCGCGCTCCTGCTCGGCGCGATACGACGTCACGATGACCCCGGTCACGAGCATCACCAGACCGACGACGATGACCTCCCGGAGGATCGCCCGTGGGTCGGGCGGTACCCCGAGATCGGTGGCGACGAGCTGCTTCGCAAAGACCGCCAGGAGGAAGACCGCACCACTGACGGCGATCCCGGCGCGGCCGAGGCGGAACTGCACGAGCGCCGCAGCGATCAGGACGAGGGCAAAGGCAACGCTGTTGGGGTCGGCCGCGGTCGCGACGAGCCAGAGGGCCGTGATCAGCAGATCGGTGAGGACCAGACCGATCGGCGCGGTCGACACGGTGAACGGCCGACCGCGGGTCGTTTGGACGATCCAGCTGTAGACGATCGTCCCGAACACGATGGCGAGCGCGGGAACAGCGATCGCCGGCACGATCCGGCTCCCGCTCGAGACCCAGCCGGCGCCCGCGATGAGCGCGAACAGCCGCCCATAGATCAGGGGGTCGCTCGGGACGGCGCGTCCGAGCCGTTTCACTCGGCTCACCGTACGAGCCGTGCGACCGCTACGGGTATCAGCCGCGGGCCGCTCCCTCAGACCGCGCCGACGCTGCAGGGAAGGCCCGGAATGCGCCGTCGCGGACGCGCAGACCGACGGCCGCACCGGCCGGCTGCAGCGGTACGCCCCGCTCCATCGGGACCGTCGCCTGGAGCGGCACGCCGCCGGCCATCAGCTGGTAGAGGGCCGAACCTCCGAGGAAGCTCGATGCGACCACCGTCCCGGCGATCGCCCCGTCGGCACCTGCGGGCACCACGTGGACCTCCTCCGGCCGGATCATGACGTCCACCTGATCCCCCTCCGCATAGGCCCCGGGCGCGAACGCGGTCGGGCGTGACGCACCGAGCGTCTCGACGATCAGCGTGTCACCCCGCCGTCCACGGATGATGCCGGCGGTGAAGTTCGCGTGACCGACGAACGCCGCCACGAGGCGGTCAGCGGGCTCCTCGTAGATCTCACGTGGCGTCCCCAGCTGCGCGATCCGGCCGCGGTCCATCACGGCGATCCGGTCCGCAAGCGTCATCGCCTCGGCCTGGTCGTGCGTGACGTACAGGCTGGTGATGCCGACCCGCTGTTGGAGGGTCCGGATCTCGAGGCGCATCTGCTCGCGGAGCTTGGCGTCGAGGTTCGAGAGCGGCTCGTCGAAGAGCAGGAGCTTCGGCTCGAGGATGAGCGCCCGCGCCAGGGCCACGCGCTGCTGCTGACCACCGGAAAGCTGCTGCGGCCTGCGGTCCCCAAGACCCTCGAGACCGACCAGTCCGAGCGCCGCCTGGACCTTGTCCCGCAGGGCCTGGCCGCCGATCCGACGGACCCGCAGTCCGTATCCGACGTTCTCGAAAACGGAGAGGTGCGGGAACAACGCGTAGCCCTGAAAGACCATCGTCGCACCGCGCCGGTCGGGCGGGAGGACGTCGATCCGCTTCCCGCCGAGCTCGATCGTGCCTGCGGACGGATCCTCGAAACCGGCCACCATCCGCAGCGTGGTCGTCTTGCCGCAGCCGCTGGGTCCGAGAAGGGCGACCAGCTCACCCGCCCCGACTTCGAGGTCGATGCCGTCGACCGCCACGGTGCCATTGGGGAAGCGCTTCTCGAGGTGCCGGAGGACCAGATCCGCGGTCATGCCCCGACCTCGATGGGTGCCTTGCCGAAGACGCGGTTCAAGGTGATCACGGCCGCGAGCACGATCACGATCAGGATCGTCGAGTACGCGGCCCCTGAGCCGAGGCGTTGGGCATCGATCTCATTCAGGATCTGCGACGTCATGATCCGCCAGTTCGGGGTGACGAGGAGGGCGATGGTCGAGAGGGTCGTCATGTTGCGAGTGAAGCTGAAGATCGCGCCGCTCAGGACGGCCCGCCGGACGAGTGGCAAGGTGATGCGCCGGAAGGTGGTCGCCGCGCCGGCACCGAGGTTCGCCGAGGCCTGCTCGAGCGACGGATCGATCTGAAGGAGCGCCGCGACCGTGGTCCGCAGGGATACCGGCGCCGTGCGGATGACGAACGCGATGATGAAGATGACCGCGGTACCGCTGAGCAGAAATGGCCGGTGGTTGAATGCGAGCAGGATCCCGAGACCGAGCACGATCCCGGGGGCCGCGGCGCCGAGCATGACCACGTAGTCGAACACGGTCCGGCCGGGCACCTTCGTCCGGACGACCAGGTACGCGGTCGCGAGGCCCAGGAGGGCCGCGATCGGCGCCGCCACGGCCGACAGGAACGTCGTGTCCGTCATCGCGCGCGTCCCGATGCCGCCGAGCACGAACTTGAAGTTGTCGAGCGTCACGGTGTTGTCGATCCCGAGCAGCTTCGTGAACGCGCCCGCGAGCACCGTGAGGTACAGGAGGAGCACGAGGACCGCCACCGTGCCGGTGACGACGAGCAGGCCGACGCGGAATGACGCGCCCAGGCGTTGAGCGCGCCCACCTGAGGGCTTGCCGGTGACGGTGACGACCGAGCTCTCGCCGACCCAGATGCGCTGTGCGAAGTACGCGAGCAGCGAGGGAAGCATGAGCACGACGGAGTACGCGACGGCCTTGCGGGTATCGAACTCGCCGATGATCGCGAGGTACGCGCTCGAGGCGAGCACGTTGAAGTCCCCGCCGATGAGAAGCGGGTTCGCCAGATCGGCGAGCGACTCCACGAAGATGATGAGGAACGCCGCCGCGAACCCGGGCCGAAGCAGCGGTATCACCACCGTGCGGAGGATCCGCCCACGGGACGCTCCGAGATTGAGGGCGGCTTCCTCGAGGGCGGGGTCGAGCTGGCGGACGAGCGCATCGAAGATGAGGTAGGCGACCGGGAAGAACGTGATGGTCTGCACGAACAGGAGACCGGTGAGACCGTAGGGATCCGTCTCCCAGTGCAGCAGGCCGCGGGTCAGGAGGCCCTGTCGACCGAAGAGGAAGATCGTGGACAGCGCGAGCGCGAAGGGCGGCGCGATGAGCGGGAGCAGCGCGATGAAGTGAAGTGCGGAGCGAAGAGGGCCGCGGACGGCTCGCGCGGTCGTGAGCGCGAACGCGAAGCCGAGAAGCGTGCCCAACGTCGCCGCGAGCACGCCCATGAGGAGGGAGTTCAGGACCACGGCGCGAGGCACCGGGAAGCTGAAGATGCGCAGGATGGGTGCGACGTCGAATCGTCCGAGATCGTCCAGGACGGCCTGGCCCAGCACGTTCGCGAGGGGATAGCCAAGGCCGAACGCGATGGCCGCCGCCACCATCAGTGCGAGGGCGGCGGCGGCCGGATCGCGGCGGATCGCTATCACTTGGGTGCCGGAGCCACCTCGTTCGAGAAGCGATCGACGATGGCTTTCTTGTTGTCGCCGGCCCACTGGAAGTCATAGGTCACCGTCTTCACGGTGCTGAGGGTCACCGACTTCTCAGAGACCTTGGCATCGGGATTCGTCGGGATCTGATACGCCTTGAACGTTGCCGCGAGCTCCTGCGCCTTCACGCCCAGGGCCCAGTCCAGGAACGTCTTGCCGGCGATGGGGTCCGGCGCGTTCTTGACGAGCGCCTCGCCGCCGATCTCGTACCCGGTCCCTTCCGAGGGGAAGACGACCTTCAGGTCCTTGAAGCCCTCTCCGATCGCGGCGACGGTGTCATGCGAGAACACGACCCCGATCGCGACCTCGCCCTGACCCGCGATCCGGGCCGGTGCCGCGCCGGTCTTCTGGTACTGCAGGACGTTGGCGTGGAACAGCTTGAGGTAGGCGAAGGTCTTTTCGAGGTCCTTGTTATTGAGGAAGGCCTGCGTCGCGACCATCGTGTACGCAGTCCCGCTCGATGCGGGGTGGGCCATCGAGATCTGACCCTTGTACATGGGCTTCGCCAGGTCCGCCCATGAGGTCGGCTCGGGAAGATTCTTGTCCTTCAGGACCTTCGTGTTGACCGCGAGCCCGAGCGCGCCGACGTAGATACCGGTCCAGACCCCGTTGGGGTCCCGATACTGCGCGGGGATCTTGTCGAACAGCTTGGGCTTGTAGGCCTCGAGGAGGCCCGCGTTGTTCGCAGCGATGAAGCCGTCAGCCGGGCCGCCCCACCAGACGGAGAACTGCGGGTTCGCCTTGTCGGCCGTGAGCTTCGCGACCGCCTCGCCGCTCGAGAGACGGACGTAGCTCGTCTTGATGCCACACTCGGCCTCGAACGCTTTCGCGACGCCCTGGATGTATTCCTCCTGCGGCGTCCCGAGGATCGTCAGGGATCCGGTGCCCTTCGGCCCGCACGGCCCGCTGTTCGCCGCCGCTGTCGCTGTCGCGCTGACGGCCGGCTGCCCGGCACCCGCCGGCGCCGCTGCGCCGCCACATGCGGCGATGAGCACCCCGAGTGCCGCGATGATCGCCGTTGCTCGCTTCATTCCCACCCTCCGTATCGCGTCAAGCGTGCATCAAAAGATAGCTGCCGTCGACGACCCTCTTTTTCGCTCAGAGGTCGTCGCGCGCCGGCGCCCAGATATCGATGACCTGGCAGGCCTGCTCCAGCACCCGGGCCCCGTGAGAGGCGTTGGGGGGGACGCGATAGGTATCGCCCGGAGTGAGGATCCGCTGCTCGCCGGCAATGACCATGACCATGCTGCCCTTCGTGATGACGCCGGTCTGCTCCATCGGATGCTTGTGCGACTCGACCACGGTCGTCGCGGCAAGATCGGTGATCGCGACGGTGGCCGCATCAGCGCGGATGATGCGCTGGGTCATGCCCGGGATCGGGGTCTTGGTGGGGAGATCGCGCGGAGAGGCGAAGTACAGCTTCGGCACGCCAGAATGCTAGCGCCCCGGCCGACGACCTTGAAGAGGTCCTTAGGCGCTGGACGCCTCGTCACCCTCGAGCACGAGCTGCTCGTTCTTGCTGAGGAGGAGCGGCTTCACCTTGCCGTCGATCGCCTCCGCGGTGACGACGACCTTGCGGACGTCGGACCGCGATGGGATCTCGTACATCACGTCGAGCAGCACTTCTTCGATGATCGTCCGCAGGCCGCGGGCTCCGGTCTTCCGCTTCGCCGCGCCGACGGCGGCGGCATGGAGACCGTCCTCGGTGAACTGCAGCTCGACCTTGTCGATGGACAGGAACTTCTGGTACTGCTTGACGATCGCGTTCTTGGGCTCGGTGAGGATGCGCAGCAGGTCGGCCTCGTCGAGCGCCTGCAGCGGAACGATGACCGGCATCCGGCCGACGAACTCGGGGATCAGACCGTACTTCAGCAGATCGTCCGGCATGACCTCGTTCAGGACCGCCGTCGTCTCCTTCGTGTTCTGGGAGAGCGTCGCGCCGAAGCCCATCGTCTTCTTCCCGATGCGGGACTCGACGATCTTTTCGAGACCCTCGAACGCACCGCCCAGGATGAACAGGATGTTGGTCGTGTCGATCTGGATGAAGTCCTGGTGCGGGTGCTTGCGGCCGCCCTGCGGCGGCACGTTCGCGACGGTGCCCTCGAGGATCTTCAACAGCGCCTGCTGGACGCCCTCGCCGGACACATCGCGGGTGATCGACGGGTTGTCGCCTTTCCGCGCGATCTTGTCGATCTCGTCGATGTAGATGATGCCGCGCTGCGCGCGGTTGAGGTCGAAGTCGGCGGCCTGGATGAGCCGCAGCAGGATGTTCTCGACGTCCTCGCCGACGTACCCGGCCTCGGTGAGGCTCGTGGCGTCCGCGATGGAGAAGGGCACGTCCAGGATCCGCGCGAGGGTCTGGGCAAGGAGCGTCTTCCCGCAGCCGGTCGGGCCGATGAGCAGGACGTTCGACTTGCCAAGCTCCACGTCGTCGACGCGGTGTCCGGCGCCGACGCGCTTGTAGTGGTTGTAGACGGCGACGGAGAGGACCCGCTTCGCCTTGTCCTGACCGATGACGTACTGGTCGAGGATCTCGTTGATGCGCCGCGGGCTCGGGACCTTCGAGCCGGTCGCGCGGGCCTTCGCGGGCTCCATGAACTCCTCGTCCACGATCTCGCGGCAGAGGGTGATGCACTCGTCGCAGATGTACACGCCCTGGCCGGCGATGAGCTTGCGCACCTGGTCCTGGCTCTTCCCGCAGAAGGAGCAGCGGTAGGGCTTCCCCCCCTTTGCAGCGGTGGTCATCTAGGGGACCCGCACCGGTTCGACCCCAGCGATCGAGGTGGGCTCTTCGGCCTTCGGAAGCACGGCGTCGTTCGCCTTGCCGACGTACACATCGTCGATCAGACCGTAGGTCTTCGCCTCTTCTGCGCTCATGAAGCGGTCGCGCTCCGAGTCGTGACGCACCTTCTCGGCATCCTGGCCGGTGTGGAACGCGAGGATCTTCGTGAGCTTGTCGACGAGGGTCTCGAGCTCCTTGACCTGGATGATGACGTCCGGCGTGTTGCCCCGGAATCCGCCGGAGCCCTGGTGGATCATGATCCGCGAATTCGGCAGCGCGAACCGCTTGCCGGGCGCGCCCGCCGCGAGCAGCACGGCGGCCATGGATGCCGCCTGGCCGATGCAAACGGTGTTGATGGGCGAGCGGAGGTACTGCATCGTGTCGTAGATCGCGAGACCCGCCGTGACGACGCCACCACCCGAGTTGATGTAGACGTGGATGTCCTTCTCGGGGTCCTCGGAATCGAGGAACAGCAGCTGGGCGATGATGAGATTGGCCATGTTGTCTTCGATCATGTCGGTGATGAAGATGATCCGGTCCTTCAGCAGGCGGGAGAAGATGTCGTAGGCCCGTTCGCCGCGGCCGGACTGCTCAACGACCATCGGCACGAGATTGTTCTGCAACGCGGTGACCCTCCTCGACATGGCTCCGTCCGAGTGTACCAACCGATGTCCGACGGACCGGGTGACGAGACGGTAGCCGTCTAGCATTCGCGCGTGCGCCGCCGTTGGTCGTTCGTGAGCATTCCGGTGGTCTACGCGGTGGCCATCTACCTCGCTCTGCTCGTCTCGCGGTCGCGCGGCGACAGTGCGGAGATCCTCGTCCTCGTGATCGGCGCCAGCGTCGCCGTCGGGCTGCTCGCCTGGCGATTCGCCGAGCGTCTCGAGTCCGCCCGGGCCCTCGCGGAGCGCGGGCAGGCAGAGCTGGCGCTCGTCGGCAAGCTGTCGGCGGGACTGTCCGGCCCACTCGATCCGACCGAGGTGGCGGCGCAGTACCTGGACGCGATCGCCGACACCCTACCTCCGACGTCGGTCGCCACGCTGCTGCAATACGAGGAAGCGACGGAGTCGGTCCGGATCCTCGCCCAGCAGGGGCACGATGTGACCCTCGGACGAGGGGCGACCTATCCCGTCGCTGCCCTCCCGGCGGCAATGCGGGCGAAGATGATCGGCGAGCACCGGAGCTACGTGATCGACGACACCGAGCAGGACCCGGAGTGGTCGGCGTTCGCGGCAGCGGTGCCGCTGGTCGCCCAGGCCCGGACGTTCGCCGCGATGCCGCTGGTCTCGCGCTCGCGCCTCATCGGGTCACTCGTGATCTCGGACCCGCGACCACGGGGGATCGATCGCGACCAGCTTCAATTCGTCGCGCTGCTGCTCCAGTACGCGGCCGGGGCCCTCCACAACGCGCTCTCCATCGCCGAAGCCGACGAGCGCGCCGACCGCGAGGCGGTCGCCAACCGGATCGCGCAGCGTCTGTATTCGGACCTGGACCCGAGCACCGTCGTTCGCTCGGCTCTCGAAGCGCTCGGGGCTGAGCTCAAGGTCTCGCGCGTCCTCGTGGCGTCTCGCGACGAGCATGGCGAGATCAAGGTGATCCACACCTGGGCGGCCGAAGGCGTGGAACCGATCCCCGTCGGTACGCGCGGCGAGCTACCGCTCGCGATGCTCGCCGCCCGGGAAGGCCGGACCATCGCGGTACGCGATGCCGAGCACGACCCGCGGCTGGCCGATCCGACTCTCGGCGGTCACCGCTTCATCGAGCGCGGGACGCGGGCCGGGATCGCGACCCCGATCGGCCTGGGCGGGCAGCTCACCGGCGTGCTCGCCCTGCACCAGGTCGGCGCGTCGCGGGCCTGGACGGTGCAGGACATCCGCCTCCTCGAGACGATCGCCCGGGAGCTCCGGACAGCACTTGAGGCCGCGCACCTGCTCGAGGCCCGGCAGCGGGAGAGTGAGCGGATGCTGGCACTGCATCACGCCTCATCACTGGTCGCCGGCGAAATGGATCCCAGCGAGGTCCTGGGCGAGATCCTGGACGCGACGGCCGCCCTCCTGGGGCGCGGCGTCGCCGCGTTATACCGGTGGGACGACCGCGCCCAGGTGCTCCGGCTGGCCGAGGACGTCCGTGCCGCGCCGGGCACCGCCAAGGTGATCGGGGCCGGCGAGGGAGTCGGCGGGCAGGCCTTCGCGTCGGGCAAGCCCGTCATCGTCAACGACTACGCCGAGTGGGCGAAGGCGGCGCCGGCGAACGTCGCGGCGGGATGGCGCGCAGCGGTCTCCGTCCCCCTCGTCCGGGCCGGACAGCGCCTCGGGGTCCTGACCGTGGGCGCGACGGATCAGCACACCCGCTTCGACGAAGAGGACGCCCGGCTGCTCGGACTCTTTGGCGACCAGGTCGCTGCAGCGCTCGGGACCGCTGAGCTTGTGGCGCAGCAACGGAAGGCCGTGCAGCAGCTCGAGCGCCTGAACGCCGCAAAGAGCGACTTCGTCTCCATCGTGAGCCATGAGTTCCGGACGCCCCTGACCGGCATCCAGGGCTTCAGCGAGCTCATCCGCGACGAGGAGCTGTCGGTCGAGGAGATGAAGGAGTACGCCGGTGACATCAACACCGACGCGCAGCGGCTGAACCGGATGATCACCGAGATGCTCGACCTCGACCGGATGGAATCCGGCCGCATGACGCTCAACGTCGAGCGCATCGACCTCAATGCCATCCTCGCCGAAACGGCCGAGCGCCTGGCGCAGGGCGCGCCACGGCATACGATCCGGCTGCAGCTCGATCCGCAGCTCCCGCTGGTCGACCTCGACCGGGACAAGATGAGCCAGGTGATGCTCAACCTGCTGAGCAACGCCGTGAAGTACTCACCCAACGGCGGCGAGATCACGATCACGACCCGCATCGAGGGTCTGATGGTCCACGTATTCGTTCGCGACGCGGGCCTCGGCATCCCCGCGGATTCGCTCGAGAAGGTCTTCGACCGCTACTCGCGGCTCGAGTCGGGCGCGACGCGGTACATCCAGGGGACCGGCCTCGGGCTGCCGATCACCCGCCAGATCGTCGAGATGCACGGCGGGCGGGCGTGGGTCGAGAGCACCGTCGGCGAAGGGTCCGTCTTTCAGTTCACGCTGCCGCTCAGTGCGACGGCGAGCGTCTAGGAGGAGTGTGATGGCGAGGATCGTGTTCTGCGAGGATGACCCCATGATCCAGAAGCTCGTGCGCGCGGCTCTGCGCGACTCGGGCCACGACCTGCATCTGGCCTCTAACGGAGAAGAGGGCCTGGCCCTCATCCGGACCCTGCGTCCCGACCTTGTGTTCAGCGATGTGTCCATGCCGAAGATGGACGGCTATCAGCTCGGCGACGCGTTGAAGGCGTCACCGGACACGGCGGCCATCCCACTGGTGTTCGTCACGGCGTCGGTGCAGCGTTCGCAGATCGAAGAAGCGACGAAGCATGGCGGCGAGAGCGTCCTCCCGAAGCCGTTCACGATGGCTGAGCTCCGCGCGAAGGTCGTCGAGCTCCTCTCGGCGGGAAACTAGCGGTGGCCGGCGAGCGCATCCTCGTGGTCGACGACGAGGGCCAGATCCGCAAGCTCCTCCAGGCGACGCTCCAGCGCCACGGGTACGTGGTCTCCACGGCGGAGGACGGGTACGAGGCGCTCCGCGAGATCAGGAAGGCGCCACCGCACCTGGTC